>JANXTD010000143.1 GCA_025352585.1 Fimbriiglobus sp. | reverse complement strand
ACGAGGCCAATGTGCGCCAGGACCGCGAGTGCCCGAGCTAAGATTTGATGCGGGCGGGAATCCTTCGCCAGCGACTCGGGCAGGGGGGTGTGTTTCAAAATCACCCCGACCGTGCTCTTCGCCTCCTCCGGGAGTGTCGGGTGGCGGGGGTCAATGTCGTGCCGGGGTATCTCGGCGAGATCGCGGACACCGACGAGGCGGTGAAGATCGCCGGCGAAATCGGCTATCCGGTGATGATGAAGGCCTCGGCCGGCGGCGGCGGTAAGGGGATGCGGCTGGCGTGGTCCGAGACGGACGTGCGCGAGGGGTTCGAGGCGACGAAGCGCGAGGGGCTGGCGAGCTTTGGCGACGACCGGGTATTCATCGAGAAATTCATCGAACAGCCGCGCCATATCGAGATCCAGCTGCTCGGCGATCAGCATGGGACGATCCTCTATCTGCACGAACGGGAGTGTTCGATCCAGCGGCGGCACCAGAAGGTTGTTGAACTCGCCCCCGCGCCCAACCTCGACCGCAAGTTGCGCGACCAGATTCTCGACGCCGCGCTCGCCATCGGCAAGGCGGTGCGCATCGACAACGCCAGTACCGTCGAGTTCCTCGTCGATGTCCAGGCCGGGACGTTCTACTTCATCGAGGTCAACCCGCGGATTCAGGTCGAGCACACCGTTACCGAAGTCGTCACCGGCTACGACATCGTCAAGACGCAAATCCTCATCGCCGGGGGGACGCCGCTGAGCGACCCCGAGGTCGGCATGGGCGACCAGTCGAAGATCGTCACCCACGGCTATGCCATCCAGTGCCGCGTCACGACCGAGGACCCCGCCAACGGCTTCACGCCCGACTACGGCCGGCTCTCGGCGTACCGCTCCGCCAGCGGCCTGGGCATCCGCCTCGACGCCGGCACCGCGTTCAGCGGCGCGGTCATCACGCCGTTTTACGACTCGCTTTTGGTGAAGGTCACCGCCAGCGGCAACCGCTTCGTGGACGCCGCCCGTCGCATGGAGCGGGTGCTGCAAGAGTTCCGCGTCCGCGGCGTTAAGACCAACCTGCCGTTCTTGCTGAACCTCATCACCAACCCCGACTTCCTCGACGGCACGGTGACGACGCGCTTCCTCGACGACACGCCGGCGCTGTTCCAGTTCGCCGCGCGGCAGGACCGGGCGTCGAAGTTGTTGTCGTACATCGCCGAGATTTCGGTCAACGGCCACCCCGAGGTGAAGGCCTCGCAAAAGCCGGCGATCTCGCTGAAGCCGGTGGAACTGCCCCACGGCCGCCGCGACCCGGTGACGCCGCCGAAGGGCACGCGCGACCTGTTGAAGCAACTCGGGCCGGTGAAGTTCGCGCAGTGGGTGCGGGCGCAGAAGCACCTCATGATCACCGACACGACGATGCGCGACGCCCACCAGTCGCTGCTGGCCACGCGGATGCGCACCGCCGACATGCTGAACATCGCGCCGGAGTACGCCCAGCGGCACGCCGACTTCTTCAGCCTCGAGATGTGGGGCGGGGCGACCTTCGACACGAGTATGCGCTTCCTCAAGGAAGATCCGTGGGACCGCCTCGCTCAACTGCGCACCCGCATCCCCAACGTGCTGTTCCAGATGCTGCTGCGGGCCGCGAGTGCCGTGGGGTACACCAACTACCCCGACAACGTCGTCAACGCCTTCGTGAAGGAGTCGGCCGACGCCGGCATGGACGTGTTCCGCATCTTCGACGCCAACAACTGGCTGCCGAACCTGCGCGTCGGCATCGACGCGGTGCTCAAGACCGACGCCCTGGCCGAGGCCGCGATCTGTTACACGGGTGACATCCTCGACCCCAAGCGCGACAAGTACACGCTGACGTACTTCGTCAACCTCGCCAAAGAACTCGTCAAGATGGGCACGCACCTGCTCGCCATCAAGGACATGGCCGGCCTGCTCAAACCTTACGCGGCGAAGAAGCTGGTGAAGGCGCTGCGGGACGAAGTGAACGTGCCGATCCACTTCCACACGCACGACGCCCCCGGCGGACAACTCGCGTCGTACCTCCTCGCCGCGGAGGAGGGGGTCGATATTGTCGATTGCGCCTTCGCCCCGCTCTCGGGCATCACCGCACAGCCGACCCTGAACGGCCTCGTCGAGGCGCTGCGGTACACCGAGCGCGACACCGGCCTGAAGTTCGACGACTTGCAGAAGACGGCCCAGTATTGGGAAGAAGTCCGCACGTACTACAGCCCCTTCGAGTCGGGCCAAAACGCCCCGACGGCCGACGTGTACCTTCACGAGATGCCCGGCGGCCAGGCGACCAACCTGATGCAGCAGTCCAAATCACTCGGCCTCGGCGACCGGTGGCCCGAAGTGTGCCGCATGTACGCCGAGGTGAACCGCATGTTCGGCGACATCGTCAAGGTGACGCCGACCTCGAAGGTCGTCGGCGACATGGCGCTGTTCATGCTCGCCAACAACCTCACGCCTGCCGACGTGGAGAACCCGAAGCGGGAAATCGCCTGCCCCGAGTCGGTGACCGAGTTCTTCGAGGGCAAGCTCGGCCAGCCGCCCGGCGGTTTCCCGAAGGCGCTCCAGGAGCGAATCCTGCGCGGCAAGCCGGCGCTGACCGACCGCCCCGGCGCGAGCTTGCCGCCGGCCGACTTCGCCGCCGCCGCCGCGGAGTTGCAGCCGAAGTTGAAGCGGCCGCCGACCGACCGCGAGGTCGTGTCGTACCTGCTGTACCCGAAGGTCTTCGCCGACTTCGCCGCGCACGAAGCCCTCTACTCCGACGTGAGTGTGCTGCCGACGGCCGTGTTCTTTTACGGAATGCAGCGCGGCGACGAGGTGAGCGTCGAGATCGAGGCCGGTAAGACGCTGATCGTCAAGTTCCTGACCATTGGCGACGCCCAACCGGACGGCCGCCGCTTCGTCTTCTTCGAGTTGAACGGCCAGCCGCGCGAAGTCCTGGTGCTCGACCGCTCGCTGACCGCGACCGGCCCGGCGGCCAGGCCGAAGGCCGACCCGTCGAACCCCAAGCACGTCGCGGCCCCCATGCCGGGCGCGATCGTGGCGGTCATGGTGAACGCCGGCGAGGAGGTCACCAAGGGCCAGAAGCTGGTGACGCTGGAGGCGATGAAGATGCAGACGACGATCTACGCCGAGTCGGCCGGCAAGGTCGCCGAGGTGCTGGCGAAGCCGGCAACGCAGGTCGAGGGCGGGGATCTGTTGGTGCGGTTCTCGTAATTCGATGTCGTCGATCGCGTGTCGGGTGGTCGGGTGTCGGGTGTCGCAGAATCGTCGAGGTTGGTTCTGCGACACCCCATACCCGACACCCGATACCCGGTTTTCAGCGGCCCACCAGGAACCCCGTCGCGAACGCCAGGCCGACCATCGCCGCGGCGAACGCCACAAGCACCGCGGCGGTGCGCCGAGTCAGGAACAGGCCGTCCTCGACCGGGACCGTCACCGCCTCCACGACGGCACTGTCCGCCGGCCTCTCGGCGGCTTCGCGGGCGCGGCCGAAGTCCGGCTTCTCGAAGCGCACCGACGGCAGCGGCGGCATCTTTGCCACGACGGCCGCGGTGCCCGAGCCGTTCCGCGCCAGCAAGTCGGCGTCGCGCGCCAGGTTGCCCTCGTCGGCCAGGTCGATCTCGGGCTCCGTGCCAGGCGCGGGGACGAGAATCTCCTCGCCGCACTTGGGGCAGGCGATCGGCGTGCCGGCCTTGCGCGTGGCGATGCTCAGCACCGTCTCACAGTCCGGGCAGCGGAATCGGATCGGCATCGGTCGGCGCTCCTCGCGGGGGTCAAGCGTCTCCCCTTATTGTGCGGCGGAAGTGGCCGGCTTGCAATCGCTTCCTTGACCGCGTCGCAGAAGTGCGAACAATGGGCGCATCCCCCACGACCCCCGGAGTCGCCCCGATGCCACGCCCTTCCGCCCGCCTCGCCTGCGCGGCGCTGGCCCTCCTCGGCGGGCTGGCGGTCACCGTCGCCGCCGACCCCGTCACCGTCACCATGTCCGACGGCTACACCGTCCAGGGCAACTACGCCCGCGAGTCGGACACCATGTCCGACGCCAACGGCCGGTCGATCAAGGTCGCCGCGATCAACGGCTTCGACGTGGTGCAGGACGGTCCGAAGATCGTCATCTTCAGCACGCACGCCGGCAAGGGCGGCAAGGTCGATAAGGAGGCCAAGCGCGAGGTCGGCCCCGAGTACGCCAACAAGCTCAAGCGCAGCCTCAAGCGCGCCGTCCTGGCGATCCGCGAGGTCCGCAGCCGCACCGAGTTCAACGACAACTGGGTCCGCACCCTGGACACCGTCACCACCGAGGGCGGCAAGCAGGTTATCACGCAGCAGATCGTCAAGCTCGACGCCTACTCGTTCACCATCGACTCGCCGTCGGACGCGCTGACGCAGGGCTACCACACCTGGGAGGAGTCGCCCGCCGCCGTGCGCCGCTGGCTCTCGACGCACCCGGAGTTGCGCGACCCGCCGGGCAAGGAGAAGCTCGACCTTAACCGCCGGCTGCTCATCGCCAGTTTCCTCAAGGACGTGGCCGCGTTCGACGGCACCCGCCGGCAATTGCAGTGGCTCCGGGCGGCGCGGGCCGAACTCGCGTTGCTCAAGAAGGACGCGCCCAGCCCGTGGGAGGCCAAAATCACCGAGCGCTTCGACGCCCTGACCGACGACATCGACAAGGCCGAGACCCGCGTCGTCGTCGATGAGGTCGAGGCGGCGGTGAAGTGCGGCCGCTACGAGGAGGCCCGGCGCTTCCTGACCGGCTTCAACCCGACTGCCAGCGACGCCCGCGACAAGAACCGCCTCGCCGCGGCCAGGGCCGGCATCGACGCCGTGCAGCCGCAGTTCGAGCGCACCCGCGACCTGCTGCGCGCCGTCATCGAGCGCGAGGGCGGCATGAGCGCGATCGTGAACGGCGCAGCGGCCGCCGGGGTCGCGGCGGCGATCTTCACGCCGCGCCCCAAGTTGCCGCCCGCGACATCGACGCTCCTGGAGGCGGCCGCGACGGTGTTGAGCGAGTTGCACCCGGACACCGCCGGCCGGCTCGAACTCTTCCACGACCTGGCCAAGCAGTCCGAAGCCCGCCGCGACAAGGGCCAGTCGCCCAGCGAGCCGTCGGACGCGCTCTTGGCCTACGCGGTGAGCGGCTGGCTCAAGGGCAAGAACGGCGCGGACAAGTCGGTCGAGGGGGCAATCCGCACCTGGAATCTGCGCAAGCTGGCCGTCGATTACCTGACCGGCCCGACCTCCAACGCCCGCGTCGCGGCGCTCGACGCCTACCGCCTGGCGACCCCCGTGCCGCTGGCGACCGACGAGCTGACGCAGGTCATCAGCCTGATGCCGCCGCCCAAGCCGATGGACTTGCAGTCGCCGAGTTGGACTGCGGTCCCCCCGGCCGAGTGCGACGGCGTCCCCGGCGTCGTGCGGCTCAACACCGGCGCGCAGCCGCTCGCCCCCAGGGGCGTCGATTACCTGCTGCGGCTGCCGACCGAGTACCACCACGGCCGCTCGTACCCGGTCATGCTGGCGCTGCCGAGTGCGAGCCTGACCGCCGGGTCGGTCATCGCGCGGCTGGCCGAGCAGGCCGACCGCAACGGCTACATCCTCGTCGCCCCGGAGTGGACGACGACCTTCGGCAGCGGCAACTACGACTTCTCCGGCAAGGAACACGTCTCGGCACTGGCCCCGCTGCGGGACGTGTTCCGCCGCTTCAACGCCGACGCCGACCGCGTTTTCTTGTTCGGCTACGCCGAGGGGGCGAGCTTCGCGCTCGATTTGGGGATGGCGCACCCCGACCTGTTCGCCGGCCTGTGCGGCTTCGGCGTCAACCTGCCGTCGTCGGTCTACCTCGAATATTGGCGGAACAACCAGAAGCTGCCCACGCACTTCGTCGTCGGCGAGTTGGCCGGCTCGTTCCCCGCGCTGCGCAAGGTCTACGAGAAGTGGATGCCGCGCGGCTACCCGGCGATGCTGACGGTCTACCGGGGCCGCGGCTCCGAGTGGTTCCCCGCCGAGGTGCCGCGGCTGTTCGACTGGATGGGCCGCAAGGTCCGCGCCCGCGGCTCGGCCACCCTGCGCCTGAACACCTTCACCGTCGAGCCGTGGCAGGTGCTGCGCGAGGCCGACGACCGGTACTACTGGGTCGGCGTCTCCCCCGGCGGCACGCGCTACGGCGACCCGATGGACGCCGGCATCCCGAACTCGCTCACGCCGCCGCCGCAGTTCGCCGCCGACATCGGCCGCAACGGCGTGATCGCCATCACGCAGGCGTTGGGCGTGAAGAAGTTCACGATCTGGCTGGAGCGCGACCTGATCGACTGGACCAAGCCGGTGCGCGTGACGGTCAACGGCGTCCAGCCGGTCGGCTACGTGCCGAAGCTGATGAAGCCGGACTTGCCGCTGATGTTCGAGGAGCTGTACCGCACCGGCGACCGCAAGATGCTGTTCCTGGGCAAGATCGAAGTGAACGGGTGACGCGATGTCAGCCCACGCCGTTGGACGGCGGTAGCGCCGACGCGATCGGCTCGACCTGCATGATGTGCAACAGCGACATCGTCACGAGTCGGTCGTAGATCGGGTCCACGTCGCCAGGCCGCGGCAGGCCGACGGCGACGTTGCCGCGACCGACCATGACCAAGTCGGGGTGGACCGCGTCGAACGTGCGGCCGTCGGTCAGCGTGATGCGGAACGGCTCGAACGGCAGGCGGCGGACGAACTCGCGGATGTCTTCGGGTCGCATGGGCGTGGCTCCGGGAGCGGTGAGCAGACGATCGCATACTACCAGCGTTAGGCTGGAATGTCACTGACCGAACGACCGGCGAGCCAAGAGCGTGAGCGACTGGAGGTCGAG
>JANXTD010000133.1 GCA_025352585.1 Fimbriiglobus sp. | reverse complement strand
GCTGGCAGACTCCCCGAAGCGTGGCGTTACGTCGGGGTATTGCTGAAAACTCTGCCTGGCTCCTACACGTTCATAGCCGCTTCCGTGACCAACTTCTGGCGCGCCGCGGCTGCTACTGGCACCGAACGCCGGGACAGATTCCATGTTCAGGTCGAGTATTTCGACCGGGCGTGGGCCTCGTACCGCGAATTGAACCTTGCGGAACGTAACGACCTGGACGCACGCCTCTTGATGTCACTCTGTTTCGACGCGGCCTTGATTGCCCTCGTTCAACTCGGCGAGTTTGGACGTGCGGTCGCCGTGGCAGGCGAAGCAATCGCGTTCAAGCCGGATTCGCCACTCCCCCTCACGACGAGAGGTTTCTTGACTTACCCCAGCCCGGCCGCTGTAAACGATTTCCGAACCGCTACGAGCCTTCCAGGGGCTGACTATGTGGCACCTTACCACTTGGCCCACCACGCCTTCGACTCGGGCAACCTGGCCGAGGCTGAGCGACTTTGTCGGGTGGCGCTAGGCCGCAACCCCCGGCCCCAGATGCGAGCTCAACTCACCGCCTGGCTTGCCGCGTTCCGCGACTCCGCAGGCGCGCCCAAGGCCGAAGTCGAAGCCCTGTTCCGTCAAGCGTTTGAACTCGACCCCGACAACGAACAAGTCGCGAATCTGTACGACGCCTTCAAGGAAGACAAGACGGCTTCAGCCCTGGCGAAGTGGGACACGCATCTCGAACCTGTTGATGAATGGAGTTTTGAAACCGAGCGCTCCGCAGGTTGGGCCAACTCGCTCCGCGACAGGTTGCCCGCCGGGGTGTTTTAAGTCGAGGGAAAGGCCCCCGCCGTCTCTGGCAATCACCTCAGTGCCCCGCCGCGACGAGCGCCGCCGGCAGCGTGTCGAGCAGGTCGCTCGCCGTCAGCGACACCTCGCCCAGGCGTTGCGCCGCCAGGTCGCCGGCGCGGCCGTGGGCCCACGCCCCCAACGCCGCCGCCTCGAACGGCGGCAAGCCCTGCCCCAGGAGCGCGGCGATGAGGCCGGTCAGCACGTCGCCGCAACCGCCGGTCGCCATGCCGGGGTTGCCGGTCGCGTTGCGGTAGACGCGCCGGCCGTCGGTCACGATTGTGCCGGAGCCTTTGAGCAGCAGCACGACGCCTTCGGCCCGCGCGAAGTTGACGGCCAGGTTCTCGCGGTCGGCCTGCACCTCGGCGATCGTGTTGCCCAGCATTCGCGCGAACTCGCCGGGGTGGGGCGTCAACACCGCGGGGACGCTGCGGGCGTAGCCGCCACGCGGGACGGCCGCCAGGGCGTCGGCGTCGATCACCAGCGGGCCGGCGAACTGCGCCACCAGCTCGCGCACCAGGCCGGCGCTGTTCAAGCTGAGGCCGGGGCCGACGGCGATCACGTCGGCCTTCGGCAAGTCGGCGGCGTGGTCGGTGCGGGCGAAGGTCATGTAACACGGGTCGCCGGCCGACACCACGTCTTGGATGTCGCGCGGGCAGGCGACGGTGACGAGGCCGGCCCCTCCGCGCAGTGCCGCCCTACCGCACAGGACTGCGGCACCACTATAGCCGCGACTGCCGGCGACGAGCAGCACGCGGCCGTAGTCGCCCTTGTGCGAGTCGGCCCGCCGCGGCGGTAGGCGGGGCGGATCGACGACGCGTTCGAGCGGATGCGTGGCCATTGCGGCCTCCTCGGGGGGTTCAAGTGGCCGACGGCCGGCGGAGGAAGCGGGCGACTTCGCCGACGACCAGCACGACCGAAGTCGCGGCGAGCAGCGTCAGCCAGTCGGTCAGCGACAGCGGCACGGTACGGAAGACGCTGCCGCCGAACTGGACGATCAGCACCTGCCCGACCAGAATCGCCGCCGCAATGAGCAAGAAGCTCGGGTTGTTGCCCAGCGTGGGGAAGACGGAGCCGGCGCGGTTCATGCACTTGGCGTTGAACAGGTTCCAGAACTGCAAGAGCACGAACACCGTGAACAGGATCGTGCCGCCGCGGCTCGACTCGTCGGGCTTCGCCAACTCGCCGGCCGACAGCAGGTACAGCGTCAGCGCCACGAGGATGCCCAAAAAGACCGCCCCGACGCCGAAGACCGAGATTGCCATTTGCCGGCTAACGATGAAGGCATCCGCGCGACGCGGCGGGCGGCTCAGCACCGCGGGGTTCGGCGGCTCGGTGGCGAGTGCGAGCGCCGCGAACGTGTCCATAATGAGGTTGACCCAGAGCATCTGCATGACGGTCAGCGGCAACTCGAAGCCGATGAACGGCCCCAGCACCGCGAGGCCCAGCGCGGCGACGTTGATCGTGAGCTGGAACAGGATGAAACGCTGGATGTTCTCGTAGAGCGCACGGCCCCAGCGGATCGCGGTCGTGATGCTGGTGAACGAGTCGTCGAGCAAAATGATGTCGCTGGCCTCCTTGGCGACCGCCGTGCCCGACTTGCCCATCGCCAGGCCCACGTCGGCGTAGTTGAGTGCCGGCCCGTCGTTGACACCGTCGCCGGTCACCGCGACGACGTGCCCGCGGCCCTTGAGTAGGCTCACGAGGCGCAGCTTGTCGGCCGGGCGGGCGCGCGACAGCACTTTGACGTTCGCCGCCGCCTCCGACGCCTCGGCGTCCGGCAGCGCGGCGAACTCGGCCCCGGTCAACTCGGCCGACGCGGGGTCGGCGGCGGTCCAGAGGCCGATCTGCCGGGCGATCTCGCGGGCCGTCTCGGCGTTGTCGCCGGTGACCATCTTGACTTCGACCCCGGCCCCGCGGCAGGCGGCGACCGCGTCGGGGACCTCCGGGCGGATCGGGTCGGCGATGGCGACCGAGCCGAGCCAGACTAGCCCCACGGCCACGCCCTCCAGCGCGTCGGCGTCGGCCAGGGCCTGCTCGCGGTAGGCCAGGCCGAGGGTGCGCATGCCGCGGCCTTGGTCGGCGTGCAACGCCGCCGCGACCGCGTCCCGGCCGGCCGTTGTGAGCGCCACGGGGCCGCCGGCCGTTTGCAACTGGGTGCAGCGGCCCAGCACGATCTCGGGCGCGCCCTTGACGTGCAGCCGCCCGGACTCGCCGAGGGTGCCCATGAACTTGCGCTCGGTCGAGAACGTCCACTGCGTGCCGACCGCGAAGCCGGCCCGCGCCGCGGCGTAGTCCGTCCCGCCGCCGTCGAGCCAGAGCAGCAGCGCGCCTTCAGTCGGGTTGCCGACCGGCGACACCGGCTGGCCGGGGTCGCGGCTCAACTGCGCCGTCGTGTTGGCAGCAATCGCCTCGATCACCAGCGCCCGCACCCCGGCGTCGGCCGGCAGCCCGGCGGCGTTGACCCCGGCGAAGCGGCCCTCGACGACACGCATCTCGTTGAGCGTGAGCGTGCCGGTTTTGTCGGAGCAAATGACCGTCGCCGCGCCGATCGTCTCGCACGCCTCCATGCGGCGGACGAGGTTGTTGCTGGCCGTCATCTTGCGCATCGAGTAGGCCAAGCTCAGCGTCACGCTCATCGCCAACCCCTCGGGTACGGCGACGACGATAATCGTCACGGCGATCATGAAGTAGCCCAGCAGCGCCTTGCCGACGGCCGGCCGAAGCCACTCGCCCGGCGACCCCGGCAGCAGCCCGCCGGCGATCCCCCCGGCGACGAGCAGTGCCAGCAGCACGACACCGGCGACGACGGTGCCGATCCACGGCAACGCCCCGCGCCACCAGCCGGCGTCGTCGTCACCTTCGAGGAACGCCGGCATCGACGCTTCGACGCCGGCGAGTTCCAGCCCGTCGAGGACGATCGGCAGCCAGACTTTGACCAGCATGACGCCGACGACGAGTAGCAGCGCGGCGATGAAGAGCCACTCGCCGCCGCTCAACGGCGACGCGGCGGTTTCGGCGGCGAGACCCTTGCGGACGAGTTCGCCGGTGACCGCGCCGCGGCCGACGAGCGCCGCAAAAGTCAACACGGCGACGCCGAAGCCGACCACGCCGATGACCTTGCTCAGCGAGCCGAGTTGCCGATTCAGCGGCGACACGTCGCCGGTCTCCTCGCTGGACTCGCGGAGGGTCTTGCCGATCTCGCTGCCGTCGCCGACGGCCGTCGCCTCGACGAGGCCGTAGCCATCGACGACGGTGGTGCCGCGCAGCAAGTCGTCCGGCCCGTAGGCGTCGCCGGCCGGCTTGGTGCCGCCGACTTCCTTCTCGACCGGCGACGCCTCGCCGGTCAGCTTCGCCTCGTTGACCAGCAGGCCGACCGCCTCGACGAGCTTGCCGTCGGCCGGCACCTCCTCGCCGACCTCGACGAACATCAGGTCGCCGACGACGACCTCGCGGCGCGGCACCAAGGTGTACGAGCCGCCGCGGACGACTTTCACCGCCACGTCGTCGTTCGACTTGTTGAGGATGTCGAATTCCTTGTTGGCCCGGAACTCGTTCCAGAAGGCCAGGAAGGTGGCGAGCAGCACGGCAACGATGATGCCGATGCCCTCCGGCGCGACCCTGCCGTCGAGCGACCCGGCGAGGGTGGCAATCGCGGCGGCGATCATCAGGATGCGGATGACGGGGTCGTTGAACTTGCTCAGGTACTCGCGCCACCACGAGATGCGCGGCGGCGGCGTGAGGACGTTGGCCCCGTGCCGCAGGCGGGACGCGACGACCTCGGCGGCGGTCAGTCCGGGGCGGGCGGGGGCGGCAGTCATGGGCGATGCTCTCGGGTGTCGGGTGTGTCGGGTGTCGGGTGTCGCAGACCGCTCTCACGTCGGCGGCGGCGGGGCTGGCGGCTTCGGCGGTTGCGCCCACAGCGGGATGCTCGACGCCGGCTTGAACTTCGGCTTCGGCGGCGGCTCCACGACCGGCGGCGGCACCTCGGCGACCGGCGGCGGGACCGCGGGCGGCGGGTCGATGCGCGGCGACGAGAACGCGCCCCCCAGCAGCGGGCCGGTTGTCGTGCGGACCCGCGGCTTGCTCGGCACCACCGGCGGCGACACGACCCACGGCGGCAACGGCGGCGGGGGGACGACCGGCGAGCCGGAAGCGTCAGCGACCGGAGTCTTCCGCGGCACCGCCGGCGGGGGCACCGGCGGTGCGACCACTGGCGCACTCCGCGCCGCCGTCGCGGCCGTCGCCCAGTCGGGCGGCTCCCAGACGACGCGCTCTTGCTGCGACGCCGGCGGCGGCAGCCCGGCGGCCGGGGCCAGCGCGTGCGCGTTCAGGACGATCTCGCGGCGCAGGAAGGCGGTCTTGATCGTCAGCGTCCCGCACACCAGCGTGTCCTTCGAGAGCGGCTCGATCAGCAGGCGGACCTCGTGCGCCCCCGGCGCGAGCGTCCGCGGCGTCAGCGTCACGCCGGCGACCTCCGACGACAACTGGCACGGCACCGGCACCACCACGCGCAGCCGCACCGCGTGCGGCACGCCGGGCAAGACGGTGCCGAGGTTCAACTGGTGCGGGTAACGCCACTCGCCGGCCTCGACCGCCAGGCCCACCACCGCCCCGCGCACGGTGACGTTGTCGAGGGTAATCCCGGCGTGGTCGGCCGACAGCGCGACGCCCCCGTCGGGGCCGGTGTACTCGATGCGCAAGTCCTTCAACACCGCCCGCTCGGCGATCACGCGCACGACCGGGCCTTCGCGCGCCCAGACCGTGCAGCCGCGGCCGTCGAGGGTCGCGTTGTTGCGCAGCACGACGGGGCCGGGGCGCTCCTTGGGGGCGTCGAGGGTGAGCGTCTGGTCGTCCATCGTCCAGTCGAGTTCGTGCTGGAACTGGCCGCGGGGGTCGGTCGGCGCGTCGTCGGTCGTGGCGGTCATGGCGGCCCGCGCGTTATTGAGGGGTGTAGAACTCGACCTCGGCCATGCGGCCGTTCGGCCCTTGTGAGAGCCGGAAGGCGGCCCCCGGCTTCAACTCGACGGCCGACCCCGCCGGCACGCGGCTGCCGCCCGGCGAGGTCAGCGAGTCGAGCTTCTCGTTGACCAGCACCCACGAACCCTGGTGGAACGCGAAGTAGCCCAGCCGGGTGCGGTCGGCCTTCTCGCCGGGGTAGACGTTGTCGAAGGCGTGCCAGCCGAACAGCCCCGTCGTGCCGTGGACCACCAGCGTCGCGTCGGTGACCCACTGCCCCGGCCGCGCCTCCTTGCGCAACTTCAGCGTCGGCACCGGGGCGGTCAGCTTCGTCTTACAGAACGGGCAGGCCTTGACAGCGGGGCCGGCGACGAAGCCCTTGCGGTCGCACTTGGGGTTGCCGCACGGCACGAGCAAGTCCCAGGTGCGCACAAGCGCCCGCTCCCACTCGATCGCCCCCGGCCGGTCGTTCGGCGCGTGCAGCCCCTTCACGAACGAGCGTAGGAACAGGTCGCTCAGCGCCGGCCCCAGGTCGGCGATGGTGCCGACGAGGTCGTCCGGCCGGTTCGAGCCGTCGGTCGGGTGCTCGGTGAACAGCGCCCCCGCGCCCATCGCCAGCTTCTCGTCCTCCTCCGTCGAGACCGACGAGTGGATCTTGGGGCCGTCGAGTGGCCGCCGCAACAGCAGGTACTCGTACAGCAGCACCGCCAGCGCGTGCAGGTCAGTGCGGGCGTTCGGGTGGCTGCGCTTGGGGTCGGCCAACGGCAAGTGCTGCGTCTTGACCACTTCAGGGGCGATGTAGCCGCGCGTGCCGAGTACGTCGGGGGCGAACATCCCCGGCACCACCAGCGAGTCGATGTCGATGACGACGCACTGCCCGGTGATGGGGTCGATGAGCACGTTGTTGCACGACAGGTCGGAGTGCGCTAAACCCGCCTGGTGCAAGCGGCGCACGGCGCGCGCGAGGCGGATGCCGATCTGCACCGACGTTTGCAGGGTGCCGCGCTCGGCCTCGGGCAGGTACTTGCGCAGCTTGGGTGTGGTGAACCAGTTGCTCTTCTTCTCCTTGCCCTTGAACGGCCCGGTGGCGAAGAAGAAGTTCGCCGGGTAGGCCGGGGCTACGACGCCGAGCGTCGGCTTGGCCACAATGCCGCTGGGCCAGCAGAAGAGCGTCTGCCAGTACTTGCCGACCTCGGGGTCGGTCGTCGGGTTGAACTTCGTCAGCACCGCCTCGAGCCGCGCCAGGCGGTTCGCGTCGGTGGCGGCCGCGGCGTCGTGGAAGAACGCGACGACGTACGACTTGTCCGGCGAGAAGTAGACCTTCTTCATGCCGCCCTGCGGCGGGTCGTCCACCTCGACGAACGCCACCGTCCGCCCGTCGCGCAAGGTCGCCGAGTGCGTGGTCATGACAGGGCCTCCCGGTGCAGCACGACAAGCGTGCGGTCGTCGAACGAGCCGCGCACCTGGTACGCGTCGAGCCACAACTTCAGCCGCGCCTCGGCCGTCGGCGCTTCGAGGGGCTTGCGGCCGGCCCAGAGCGCCGCGGGCCGCTTGACCAGCTCGGCGGCCGTCGTGTTGAGCCGCTGCGCGAAGGTCTCGCACGAGCGCAGGTAGACGGTGTCCCGCGGGTCCGGCATGACGACTTCGGTACTCACGCCGTACTCGAACGCGGCCGCCCCCTCGGCCGCCAGCGGCGTCCCGGACAGGGCGTTGGCCACGGCGTCGGGCGTCGGCTCGTCGAGGTCGGGGATGCCGTTCACCACGAGGTCGCCCCAGAGCCGCGCCAGGTGGTCGGCCGCGGGGAAGTAGTCGTCGGCGACGCCGTCGGTCATCACGAGCAAGGCCTGCAAGTCGGGCAGCGCCGCGGCGGTTTTTTT
>JANXTD010000123.1 GCA_025352585.1 Fimbriiglobus sp. | reverse complement strand
GAAGTCGGCGATCGTGGCGCGGGTGGCCCCGTCGATCACGACGACCCGCGGGGCACCGCCGACGCCGGTGCCGACGACGATGTCATCGACCCCGTCGCCGTTCACGTCGCCCGTGGCCACGGTCACGCCGCCGAGGAAGGTCGCCTCGAAGGGCGTGAAGCTGAACGCCGCGGCCCCCGTCGTGGCGTTGTAGACGTTGACGACCGGTGCCCCGCCCTGCCCCGCCCCGGTGGCGAAGAACTTCGTCACCGGGGTGATGGTCGGGTCGGTGCCGGTGACGGCCGGGATGGTCACCGTCACGCCGGGGGTCGCGCCCAAGGTCGCGCCGGCGGTCGGGGTGCTGAGGGTCACGCCGAGCGTCTTCGCGGGCGAGGCCTGGGCCGGGCCGCCTGGCAGCGACAGGAAGATCGTCTGGCTCGTCACGCCGGGGCCGAACGACAGCGTCCCGCTGTTCGGCGAGTAGTCCACGCCGGCGACACCGGTGCCGTCGGACGTGGCGTAGTTGACCGTCGCCGCCACGGTCGAGTTCGGCCGCGTCACGGTCAGCGCGAGCGGCCCGCGGTTGGCGGGGAACGTCGCCGTCGAGGCCGCGAAAGTGAACGCCCCGGCCGGGGCGGTCGTCGGGGCGATCACGACGGCCACGTCGGACAGGGTCAGGCCGCCGCCGATGGCACCGGCCGACGCCCCCGCCCCGGTCGTCAGGTTGACCGTGTAGAGCTTGGTCCCGGAGACGACGAAGGCGCTGTCGGTGCCGTTCTCGATGTCGAAACCGCTGTCCGGCAGCACCGCGAAGCCGAGCTTGCCGACGGGGAACAGCACGCCGGTGTTCGGCGAGTCGGAGGCGGCCACCGGGGACATCGGGTCGCCGCCGTTGGGGGCACCCTGCGTCGAGAGCAGGCCGGTGTTCGCGTCGATCACGTACTCGGTCGTGGCGAAAGTGCCGGCGGTCGCGGTGACGTTGCGCGTGTAAGCGGCCCCGACGACTTGGGGCGCGGGGGCGACCCCGCCGACCACGGCGTCGTAGGTGGCCGCGTCGTACGCCAGGGCCGCGTCCTTGGTGGCGGCACCCGTGGCGAAGTTGATGCGAAGGTTCTGGGCCGTGTTGCTGACGACGCGGAGCTTGTCGGCGACGGGGTTCACGTCCAGGCCGAACGAGGTGCCGGCGAGGGGCGTGGCGAACGCCGCGCCGACCGCGGTCGCGGCCCCGGTCGTGGGGTCGATCGTGTAAAGTTGGCTCGTGCTGCCGACGCCGACCAGTTGGCTGTTCGCGGTGCGGTAGTCGATGCCGACCAGCGTCTCGCCGGCCTGAAGGCCCGTGACCGGGATCGGGGCGGAGACGGTCCCCGGCGTCGCCGAGTCGAAGGTGACGAGGCTGTTCGCCGTGGTCAGGCCCAGGAGAGTGGCTGGGACGGCCCGGTCCTCCAACGCTTCACACCGCAAAAAGGCGGACCGGGGAGACGGCGAGAGTCGCAAATACGCTTTGCGGTACGAGAACGGCATGGTCAACTCCAAGGGGGGAATGAAAAGGCTCAGGCGACATCGTTTGGGAGACAACGGGCCTGGTGGACGCGGGCCTGTCACAGCAACTCACGAGCCGGGTCGAATAGGACTGATGCGGTTTACCGGCCGGGCGTGAAAATCTTTCGGCGTCGAGAACGGAATTTCTTCATTTCCGGCGACCGAGACGATTTGCCCGGCATTCGTAGCGATACCGCGTCGCGAACTCGTACGAGTTCTGGAATCGGCCGCGCCGGTTCGGGCCGGGCGTTAGACTACGGTCGCGGTGGCCCGGATGTCGGCACCTCCGTGCGCAAGTCTCGGCCCAGAATCTCGACCGACCCTCACTCCCAAGGACCAGCCCATGCCGGACGAGACGCCCACGCCGGACGCCCCCAAGTCGCTGCTCGACCGCGTCGGCGTGGCGTTGCCGATCGCGCTGACGGCCCTGGCCACAGCGTTCGCGGGGATGAGCACCGGCGAGTTGCAGCAGGCGATGTTGTGGCGCAGCTACGCCGCCCAGGACCAGGCCAAGGCGACGAGCCAGTGGACGCTGGCCGGCTTCAAGCGCGACCGCGCCCTGATTTGCCAGGCCGCAGCCGCCCAACTCGCCGCGACGAGCGGCCACGGCAACCCGTTCCTGGCCGTCGCGGTGCCCGGCACGGAGCCGGGGCCGGCCGCGTGGCTGGCCGGCGGCGGCCCCCCGCCGGCGAGGTTGCCCGACATCGACGACGAGGCACTGGCGAAGCTGCTCGCCGACATCCGCAGTCGCCTGCCCGAGGCGGAGTTGACCGCCCAGGCGCGCCGGGTCCCCGCGGCGGCCGTGAACGCCGCCCTCGACGCCGCCGAGAAGTCGGTCGAGCAGACCGACCGCGACTGGGACGGCACCGTGAAGGCGGCGGCGAAGCTCGTGGCGGACGAGGCCGGCGCGCCGCGGGGGGTCGCCGCGCAGGCCGCCGGCTTCGAGCTGGACCGGCGGCGCTACCAGATCGAGGCGTCGCTGAACCAGGGGGTGAGCCTGCTCTACGAGGCGCGCCTGAAAGTCTCGTCGGCCGAGTCGGACCGGCACCAGCGCAAGAGCAAGCACTTCTTCTACGCGATGCTGGCCGCCCAGGTCGGCGCGACGGTCGCGGCGCTGGCGTTGGCACGCAAGAAGCAGAGCCTGCTGTGGGCCGTCGCCGGCGGCACCGGGCTGGTCGCGATCGTAATCGGCGCGTACGTCTATTTGGCGGACGTGTGACTCACGAAGTCCCGAAAACAGTTTTGCCGCGGACACGCAGAGTCGCGGAGAAGACCAAAACTTGAATTTGATCTTCTCCGCGATTCTGCGTCTCCGCGGCTAATATTCCGACTTGACAATGGCAGGCCTGGAACCCGGTCGATCACGCCCTTGGCTCGCCATAACTTTACCCGAGGACACGATCATGGAGCAGCGGCAATTGGGGCGGTCGGGGCTGATGGTGCCGGCGCTAAGCCTCGGCACCGGCACCTTCGGCGGCGGCAGCGAGTTCTTCAAGGCGTGGGGCAGCACCGACGCGCAAGGCGCGCGGCACCTCGTCGATCTCTGCCTCGAAGCCGGGCTGAACTTCTTCGACTCCGCCGACATCTACTCCGGCGGTCTCGCCGAAGACTTGCTGGGGCAGGCGGTCGAGGGCCGACGCGACAAAGTCTTGATCTCGACGAAGGCGACCTTCCGCAGCGGCGACGGGGCCAACGACGTGGGGTCGAGCCGCTTCCACCTCATCCGTGCTTGCGAAGCGGCCCTGAAGCGCCTGCGCACCGACTACATCGACCTCTTCCAGCTCCACGGCTTCGACGCCGTGACGCCGGTCGAGGAAACCCTCTCGGCCCTCGACACGCTCGTGACGGCCGGCAAGATCCGCTACGTCGGCTGCTCGAACTTCTCTGGCTGGCACCTGATGAAGTCGCTCGCCGTGTCCGAGCGCTACGGCCTGGCGCGGTACGTCGCGCACCAGGCGTACTACTCACTGGTGGGGCGCGACTACGAGTGGGAGTTGATGCCGCTGGGCCTCGATCAAGGCGTCGGCGCGGTCGTCTGGAGTCCGCTGGGCTGGGGCCGGCTGACGGGCAAGATTCGCCGAAGCCAGCCGGTCCCGCCGGGCAGCCGCCGCAACAGCCAGAAGAGCAACGACCTGGGGCCGCCGGTGGCCGACGAGCACGTCTACAAGGTCGTCGATGCCCTCGACGCCGTCGCCGCCGAAACGGGCAAGACCCTGCCGCAAGTGGCGATCAACTGGCTCCTGCGCCGGCCGACGGTGGCGAACGTCATCGTGGGGGCGCGCAACGCGGAGCAACTGAAAGAGAACCTCGGGGCCGTCGGCTGGTCGCTGACGCCGGAGCAAGTGGCGACCCTCGACGCCGCGAGTGCGGTGACTCTGACGTACCCCTACTGGCACCAGCGCGGCTTCAAAGAACGCAACCCGTCGCCGGTGGGGTAACCCCTTCAGATAAGTAGTTTTGG
>JANXTD010000723.1 GCA_025352585.1 Fimbriiglobus sp. | reverse complement strand
GCGCTGTTCCTCCTGAGCATGGTCTGGCGCGGCAAGATCGACCTGCCGCTGTCGTCGTACGTCCGCAACCTGGCGGTGCCGCAGGCCGGCGGCGGGGCGCTCGCGGCGCTGAACCGCGGGGCCGTCGTGGCGTCGAAGTGGGTCGTCGAAAGCCCCATCCAGACGCAGGCCGACCGCCTCGAACTCAGCGAGCTCAACCAGGGCGACCCCGAGATCGCCGGCGAGACCGCCCGGCTGGCCTTCGTCGGGGCGCGCGGCATCGTCGTGACGATGCTCTGGACCGCGGCCATCGAGAAGCAGAAGCGCAACGAGTTCGACGAGTTCGAGATCCTGGCCCGCGCGGTCACGACCTTGCAGCCGCACTTCATCACGCCGTGGGTCTTCCAGAGCTGGAACATCGCCTACAACGTGTCGGTCGAGACCGACAAGCTCGGCGACATGTATTTCTACATCGCCCACGGCATCGAACTCTTGGCCGAGGGCGACCGCCGCAACTCCAAGAAGCACACTGACGCCGACGGCCAGACGCGCAAGGTCGGCTCGCCGGACATGCGCTACCAGATCGGCTTCTACTACCAGAACAAGTTCAGCGTCTCGGACAAGGTGAACACCCTGCGGTCGCTGATGCAGCTGAGTTGCATCAAGCCGCCGGACCGCGCCCGCGCCAAGCTCGAAAGGAACACGGGCGGCGACCGCCGCACGGACACGGAGGCCTTCCGCCGCTTCTGCGAGGCCAACCCGCAACTGGTGCGGCGACTGCGGTCGAAGCTGTTTTGCGACCAGCCGTCGGACGTGATCGACTTCCTCGCGGCCAACGAGAAGATCCCGACACTCTTCAGCGCCGAGGGCGAGCCGCTGGGGGCGTCGGAGCAGTTCCCGATCTTCCCGGAGGCGTTCCCCGAGGGGCCGGACGAGTTCGCCCCCGGCAAGCCGGTGGACGACAGCTTCGACGCCTTCCACGCGGCGCGGGCCTGGTTCCTGTACAGCCTGCCGGTCATCCCGCCGGCCAAGCTCGACGGCACCGGCGAGCCGCTGCCGTGGCGCTCGCCCAAGCCCGGCGAGTACGACGCCTCGCGCTACCGCATGCCGCGCTCGCCGTCGCTGGTGATCTTTAGGCAGCAGGCGGCGCGGGCGCAGACGTACCTCGCCACGCGGCTGGCCGAGGAGGGCTGGTTCGACCAGACGAGCGCCTGGGAGGTGGACGAGAGCGCCGGGGCCAACAGCCGCTGGTTCCCCGCCACGCCGTCGGGCGAGCCGGTGCTGCTCAAGGCGAAGAGCAGTTCGCAGCCGCAGTGGCAGCGGGCCTTCGATATGTGGGACGAGCACGGCGAGCGCAACGCGATGAAGCTGTCCGACTCGCGGCGCAGCGCCATCGCGGTCGCCGCCGGCCTGGGGCCGAACGGCCGGGCGAGCGGGCTGAAGCCGGAACTCTCCGACGCCGGCCTCGCGGAGTACGGCCTGACGCGCGCGGCCGTCGAGGCGCACAACGCGCTGGTCTACTACGACCAGAACCGCACGGTGACGAACTACGCGTACTTCCTGGAGACGGCCAACGCCGAGAAGGCGGACGCCACGGTTCAGGCCCGCAAGCTGTTCTGGGAGGCCGACCAGGCGCGGCTCAGTGGCCGCAACATCCGCGCCGTCGAGCTGTACCGCACCGCCCTGGCCCGCTGGCGGCAGGTGCTCGCGACCTACAAGGACTTCCACCGGCCGGCCAGCTCGGAGACGACCGAGGAGGCGACCTACGAGAACGAGTTGAAGCTGCTGGGGCTGCTCAAGGAGGACGGCGCGGTCCGGGAGCGGGCCCGCCGCGTCGCCGAGGCGACGGCCGCGCTGATGGGGCCGATCGCCGCCCGCGCCATCGACGACGTCGTGCAGGCCGTCGTCGAGGACGAGACGACGCTGCAAGTCGCCGCCGAGTCGCTGACCAACGTCTACCCCGGCCTGGGGCTGTCGCCGGACGACCCGCGGGCGCAGGCGATGAGGCAGGCCGACGCGGCGCTGGCCGGCTCCGGGGCCTTCGGCGGGGCGTTCGCCGCGCCGGAGGTCGTCCGCGGGGTGATCGCCCGCGGCGTCATCGAGTCGTCGTACCCGTGGCTCAAGGAGTTCAAGACGAAGCCGCTGGAGCGCGACGCCTTCGGCCTGTACGAGCGCGGCGCCTACTGGGTCCGCCCGGAGCTGAAGGAGACGATCAAGGCCCGCCTGGGCCTGATCCGCAAGCTCCCCGCCGCCCCGGCCGCCCCGCCCACCGACGGCACCGCCCCGCCGGGGTAAGATGGGGTTCGCGGCCCCGCCGCAGGCGACTCTCGTTAGCCCGACGCGCCAGCGAGGGTCGAAGCGGGCGGCGACGATGATCGCGGTCAGTGACGGTACGGTCAACTGCCATCGACCTTGCTCTAGTCCGCTTCGACCCTCGCTCGCGCGTCGGGCTAACGAGAGTCGCCTGCGGGGCCGCGAACCCCGGCCGAATGCTCAGTCCCCCCCGGAGAATCCCCCGCATGGCCAACGTCGCCCTCGCGGTCGTCGCCCACCCCGACGACGCCGAGTTCCTGTGCG
>JANXTD010000084.1 GCA_025352585.1 Fimbriiglobus sp. | reverse complement strand
CCAAAACTGGAATTTGGGTTTCTCCGCGACTCTGCGTCTCCGCGGCCAATTCTGTGCTCCGACGGCACGCCATTTAACTCAGCCGTGGCCCCGGCTCGGGCGGGAGCGACTTCAGGATGTTCTGGAAGATCGACTCGCTCGACGCCAGCGCGGAGATGTCGCGCACCAGGCCTTGCCGGGCGTAGTGGTCCAGCAGCGCGTCGGTACTTTTGTGAAACTCCACCAGCCGGCGGCGGACCGTCTCTTCGAGGTCGTCCTCGCGGCAAATCAGCGGCGAGCCGCACAGGTCGCACACGCCGGGCACCTTCGGCGGCTGGGCCACGAGGTGGTAGGGCGCGCCGCAGGTCGGACTCGAACAGACGCGGCGGAAGCTGATGCGACTGACCACCTCTTCGTCGTCGATCGCCAGATTAATGACCGCGTCGAGCTTCAAGAACTCCTGGCGCATCAGGGCGTCGAAGGAGACGGCCTGGGCCTCGGTGCGCGGGTAGCCGTCGAGGACGAAGCGCTCCGGACGCTTCGGGCCGCGGAACAGGTCGGCGACCATGTCGTTGACCATCACGTCGGGCACCAGCAGCCCGCGCTTCAGTAGCGGCTCGGCCTCGCGGCCGACGGGCGTCTTCTGGCGGACCGACTCGCGCAGGATGTCGCCGGTGCCGACGTAAGTGAGCCCCAGCGCCTGGATGAGCCGCTTGGCCTGAGTCCCCTTGCCGCTGCCCGGCGGCCCCACGAGTACCAGACGCATGGACGTGTCCTGTCGCCGTGCCGCGCCCCGGAGGAGTGGGGGCGTGGCGAGTTCCGATCACTTGCGAAGAGGCCATTTTCCGCAACGCCGGCCGCGCAGCAAGGGCCGAGGCCGGCTTTTTCCCACGCCGCCCTCATTCGCGCCGGTCAGACCGCGACTTGGTCGGTCGCCGCGTCGTCGGGCGACTCG
The DNA here is from genome assembly GCA_025352585.1 of Fimbriiglobus sp. Classification (GTDB taxonomy): domain Bacteria; phylum Planctomycetota; class Planctomycetia; order Gemmatales; family Gemmataceae; genus Fimbriiglobus. The sequence continues at coordinate 5,268 of JANXTD010000084.1, read as the reverse complement.
TGCGGCGGGGGGAAGGCCCAGCAGACGGCGATGCCCAGGAAGTACAGCGCGTACATCGGCACGAAGAGGTACATCATGGTGATCGCGTCCGGCGTCGGGGTGATCACCGCCGAGAGCACGGCCAGCAGCAGCATCGCGTGCTTCCACTTGCTCCAGTAGTCCTTCCAGCCGAACGTCCCCAGGCGGTTGAAGAAGAACATGACCAGCGGCGTCTGGAACGAGATCCCGAAGACGATCGGCAGCAACAGCGCGAAGCCGAGCCACTCGTTGAGCCGCAAGTCGGGGTCGAGTTCGATCCAGTTGTTGAAGCCGATGAGCGCCTTGACCGCCCCCGGCAGGACGACGAACTGGCACAAGAGCACGCCCGAGAGGAACAGGCCCACACTCGGGGCGAGGAACTTGTAGACGTAGGCTCGCTCGTGCGGGTACAGCCCCGCGGCGACGAACGACCAGGCCTGGAAGAAGACCCACGGGCTGGCCACGACGAAGCTGCACAGGATCGCCACCTTGAAGTAGACGACCATCGCCTCCTGGGCGGACTGCGTCTTCATGAACTGCCGATTCTCCAGCAGCGTCTCGCCGCGGTTGTTCAGGTAGTTCAGTTGCGCCGGGTAGACCTTCAGCGGGATGGAAATCTCCTTCACGTCGGGATCCTTAGGCTTGATGCCGAAGTGGTCCTCAAGGAACTTCACCGGCAGGATCACGGGCATCTCGACCGGGGCCCCGCGCAAAACAGCCCGCTCGTGGTCGTCGAGGTGCGAGGTGTCGAGGTCGTTCTTCTCGAGTTTCTTCTGGACGCGGGCGACCTCCTTGGGGTCGGACTGGCTCTCGGCGAGTTTGGTCAGCGCCTTCTCGTAGCGGCGGTTGTAGAAGGCCCGCACCTGCGACTCGGCCGGCTCCACGATGACCTGGAGCATTGGCCGGCCGATGCCGAGGGAGTCGTTGCCCGTCTCCTTGCCGATGTTATCGAGGACGAGGCCGCCGAAGAGCACCACGAGGAAGCCGTAGATGCCGCGCAACAGGTACTTGCGGAGTTCCTCGATGTGGTCACCGAACGACATGCGCGAATGCGCGAAGATGTCGTCGGGCGTCTGGCCGCGGTCGAGCGACGCGAGGGATGGCAACATGGGGGACGGCTCCGCAGGCGTGAGGGATTCCCAACCCCGCGGCGAAGGTGCCCGGACGATCGATGTGCCGGTAGTTTAGCGGACGAGTCCGGGAAACTCAAGTTGTTCGCGGCGCGGCCGTCGATCGGGTAGCATGGGGCCGCCAATCCCCACGGAGCGTCCCGATGCCGAAAGTGTTGCTGTGCGGACTCGTCACCTGCTTGGTTCTCGGCACGCCCGCGGTCCGGGCCGATGAGGCTGCGGTCGAAAAGGCGGTGGCGCGGGTCAAGGAACTCGGCGGGACTCTCCTTCGCGACGAGACGTTACCCGGCAAGCCGGTGAGGGGCCTGTACCTTAGCGGGGAGCGTGTTACGGCCGAGACTCTAAAGGAAATTGTCCCGTTTGAGTCGGTGGACTTTATCATGCTGATGTCCACCGCCGTCACGGAAGATGGCTTCACACAATTGGCGGGGTTCCGGAAACTCCACACCCTCAACCTGATCGGCCCTTCCGTTACGGACGGCAGCTTGAAGCACGTAGCGGCCCTGCCCAAAGTTAAGACATTGATAATCCTGAACCACGCCGTGACGGACGACGGGTTGCTAGAGTTGGCAGCGATGAAGTGCCTGACTTCGCTTACCTTCAGTGGCCTGACCGACGAGGGCTTGAAGAACCTCGCCGCGTGCCAGGCGCTGACAGACATCCACGCGGGCAACGCTGCACTCACCGACGAAGGGTTGAAGCAACTCGACGCCTTCCCGAATCTTGTCATGCTCATTGTCAGTAACGTGGAGGTTACGGATGGCGGTTTGCGTAACGTGGCAGCGCTCGACTCCGCCAAGCGTTTCGGGCAGCTGAATTTCAGTGGTACCAAGGTCACCGACGACGGGCTAAAAGTCCTCGGAACCTTCAAGTCGCTTTACAGCCTGAGGCTCGACGGCACCGAAGTCGGCGACCTTGGCATGAAACAGCTGGTGCCGCTCAAGAAACTCTTCAGCCTGTCCGTGGCGCGAACCTCAGTCACGGACGAGGCATTTCTGGACCTGGTCAAGCTGACCAAGCTCACGAGCCTCGACGTGAGCGGCACGCAGGTCACGGCCGAGGGCGTCGCGGCGTTCCGCAAGGTGCTGCCAAAGTGCGAAGTGAAACGCTGACGCTCCCGGCGCGCCGGGCGGTTTCCCTTCGCGGAAACTGGACCTATAATTGCCGGCGCGATATCAAGACATCGTCACAGTCGTATTCCTCTGCCACTCCGATCGGACGCCCATGCCGCCCCGCACGCCCCCCGCCGGTCGCCGGACTCGCCTTGCTGTCGAGCGCCTCGACGAGCGCGTCAACCCCGCCGCGCCGACACTGCTGAACTCCACGCCGATCGCACTCAGCGGGGCGGGCAGCACCTGGGACTACAGCGACGGCGGGTCGTTCACGCCGTCGCCGGTCTTCGCCAACATCGACGGGCAGGCCGGCGAGGAGTTGATCACCGTGACGGGGGACCGCAAGGTCGCCGCGTACAAGTCGGGCAGCGTCGCGCCGATCAACCTGCTGCGCACGTTCGACACGGGGGCCAACGCCCCGGAGCTGCACACGTCGCCGCTGGTGGTCACGATCCCCGGCGTCGGCCCGGCGGTGTTCGTCGGCGGCATGGACGGCCGCGTCTTCGGCTGGAACGCCGCGACGGGGGCGGCGCTGCCCGGCTGGCCCTCGACCGTGGACGTGCCGGACACAGTCTACCCGCTGGGCAACTCCCTGAACAAGCTGCTCGGCCACCTCGGCGCGGGGGACCTCGACGGGGACGGCGTGCCGGAGGTCGTTGCGGTCGGCTACAACCAGCAGGTGACCGCGCTGCGGGCCGACGGCTCGCTGATGTGGCGGTTCTCGAACGACGACACGGTCCTCTCGGGCGTGGCGGTCGGCGACCTCGACCGCGACGGCAAGAGCGAAGTCGTCTTCGGCGGCGACGCCAGCCAGAACGCCGTCTACGACGCCGGCGGCAACGTCACGGCGCTGACCGGCGACGGCCGCCGCAAGTGGGTCAAGCACATCGACCAGATCGGCCAGTCGGCCCCGGTCCTCGCCGACGTGCGCGGCGACGGCAAGCTCGAAGTGTTCGCCGGCACCGGCATCAACTTCACGGACCTCAACGGCGTGCGCTTCCCCGGCAACGCGGTCTACGGCCTCGACCCCGACGGCAACGACCTGCCCGGCTGGCCCTACGCCACCGCCGCGAGCGGCAACGACGCCCGCACGCCAAGCCCGCCGGCCGTCGCCGACCTGGACGGCGACGGGCAGTTCGAGGTCGTCATCGGCGACTACTCCGGGGCGCTCCAGGCGGTCCACGCCGACGGCCGGCTGATGTGGCGCACCCAGGCCTACCCCGGCTCGCTGTTCGCTGCCCCGGTCATCGCCGACGTGACCGGCGACGGCCGGCTCGACGTGGTGCAGCTCTCGAACGTCCGGGCCAGGGCCTTCGACGGCGCGACGGGGGCGCAGAACTGGGAGTACATCGACGTCGGCCCCGGCGTCACGTCGCAGTACCTCAACTCGCCCGCCGTCGGCCAGTTCCGCGGCAACGGCTCGACGCAACTGGCGCTCCTGGCCAACGGCCTCAGCAACAGCGGGCCCCCGCTCGCGCCGAGCTACCTGCGCTTCTTCGACCTGCCGGCGACATCGGCCCCCCCGGCCTGGTCGTCCGCCCGGCACGACGCGAGTGCGGACGCCGTGGCGCGGCCGGCCGCGTTCGCCACGAACTACGTCAACGGCCTGGCGACCTACCTGGGGCGCGACGCCAACGGCGCGGCCGGCCTCGTGGCCGCCTTCCGCGACCCCTTCCGCGTCGCGGCCAACCTGACCCCGCTCACCGACGCGATTCTCGGGAGCGTCGAGGGCCGCTCGAAGGAGGTTCGCCGCTGGTACGCGCTGTACCTCGGCCGCACCGCCGACCAGGCCGGCGTGGACAACTGGGTCGCCTACCTGGGCACGGGCCGGTCGTTCGCCCAGGGCCAGGCGCTGCTGCTCCAGTCGCAGGAGGCGTTCGACAAGTCCGGCCCCACCGGACCGGCCTCGGCGACCAACCAGACCTGGGTCTCGTCGCTGTACCGCACGGTCCTCGGCCGCAGCCCCGGCGGCGGCGAGGACTCCGGCTGGGTCAACGCCCTGAACGCCGGCCGGCTGCTGCGCTCCGACGTGGCGATCAGCTTCCTGCTCTCCGCGGAGTACACGCAGGCCCTGGTGCGCGGCTGGTACGCGACCTACCGCCTGGGCAACTCGGTGCCCGCCGCCGACACCCTCGCGGCCGCCTCGTGGGACTTGCGCCGCGGCCTGCGCGAGGAGACGGTTTTGAGCCGGCTCTTCACGCAGGGCCTCGCCGGCACCTCGAGTGACTACCTCGTGACGCACCCCGAGGGCAGTTGGCTCCGCGCACTGTACCAGGACGTGCTGGCCCGCCCGCTGGGCGTCTCCGACGCCGTTTATTGGCTCGGCCAGATGGAGTCGGGGGTGAGTTACGCCGGGGTCGCCAACGCGGTCGTCCGGTCGCCGGAGCACAACACGCAGGTCGTCCAGGGCTACTTCACCCGCTACCTGCGACGCGCGTCGCCGCCGCCCGCCGCGTCGGTCGCCGGGTTCACCGCGCGACTCAACGCCGGCGAGCGCCGCGAGTCGGTCATCGCCAGCATCCTCGCCAGCGACGAGTACTTCCGCCTGGCCGGCGGGACGCAGAACGGCTTCATTTTCGCCGCCTACGCCGACCTGCTCGGGCCGGGCCGCCAGCCCGACGCCAACGACCTCGCCTACTACGCCAACCGGCCCAACTACCGCGGCGAGTTGCCGCTGGTCGTCATGAGTTCCGACGAGTACGCCTTCGCGACGATCAAGGAGCGCTTCTACCTCGAGTTGCGGCGCTACCCCAACACGCCCAGCAACTTGTCGTCGCTGCTCAACGCGACCCCGGCGGGCGGCGACGTCTACTCGTCGGTGCGCGGCTTCATCGACTTCCTGAAGGCGGGCGGCCAGCAGGCCGACGTGGAACTCGCCATCCTGACCAGCCCCGAGTACCTGGCCGTGGCCCGCACCCGCGCGTTCTGGACCGGCACCCGCTGGAAGGTGTGACCCGCCCCGGCGGCGGGCGGAATGGGAATCGAGCCGGCCCCGCCGGAGAACAGAC
>JANXTD010000077.1 GCA_025352585.1 Fimbriiglobus sp. | reverse complement strand
CGCGGCGGTCGTGCCAGGCGCTGCGACTGCTCGGCTACGAGGTCACCCGCGCCGAGTTCGTGATGCAACTGCCCGGCGGCCGGCTGCTCGTCGAAGAGGCGTGCTGTGGCGTGCGATCGGTGACGGCCCTTGCCGCGGCGGCCGCGTTCGTCGCCTTTCTCCGAGGCATCGGGCCGATTCGCGGCGGCGTGCTGCTGACGCTCGCGGTGCCGGTCATCGCCGCGGTCAACGTCTTGCGGGTGGTCGGCAGCGGCGTCATTCAAGAGGCGTTCGGCAGCGGCTACGTCCAGGGGGCGTGGCACGAAGCCCTCGGTTGCGTCGCCGTCTTCGCCGGCCTCGCGCTGACGCTGGGGTTGGCCCGGCTGCTCGGCACGCCGCCGGCGGAAGTCCCACCGGGGGCCGCGGCCGCGCCGGCGGGGTCGGGCTGGCCCACGGCGGCCGGGGTCGCCGTGGGTGTCGCCTTGAGTCTCGCGGCGCTGACCCTTGGCGACCGGACGCAGGGCCGGGCGGAGGAGGTCGCGCCGCTCCATAGGATTCCGCTGAGCCTGCCGCCGTGGTCGGGTCAGGCCCGTGAGGTGCCGGCCGCGGTCACCGAACTGCTGGCAGCCGACCGGCAAATTCACCGCGTCTACGCCGACGCCGTTGGGGCCGAGGCGAGCGTCTGGGTCTTCTACTGGGGCACGGCGACGGCCATTCGCGGCTACCACCACCCCGACGTGTGCTGGGGCAACCGCGGCTTCGAGGCTGTTGACGGCTGGGTCGAGACCGTCGGCCCGGTGGCGGCGACGGGCCGCGAGTTCCGCCAGGGTTCCGAACGGCAAGTGGTGGTGTCGTGGACTCAGGAGGGACGCCGCGTCTGGACGGAGGCCGACGAAGGGGCGGCGCGGAATGACGTGCTGAGTTCGGGCGTCGGCGAACACCGCTGGGTCGGCCGGTTGCTCGGGGCGACCTCTGACGGCGGGCCGCGGCTGCAAGTCGTCGTCGTAGTGCGCGGCGCGGGCGCGCGCCGGGACGCGGCCGCCGTCAGTCGGCTGGTCGCCGCGGAGTTGTACCGCGTCTGCCCGTGGGCGGAGCCGGGGCGGTGAGGCTACTTCCGCAGCTCGGCGACGAGTTCTCGCAACTTCTGTTGGCCCTCGGCGTAGCTGACGCCGCCCTCGTCGTTGGGGCCGCGGTAGCCGTCGAACGCCCCACGCATGTTGCCGAGTTTATCGACGACCGCCAGCTTCGAGCTGTGGTCGATCTCCTGGCCCTCGACGGGGTTCGGCAAATTACTCGGCACCGCGAGCAGCTTGAAGCCGCCGTTGATGAGCTTGCGCAACTCCGGCTCCGGGCCGGTCACGAACAGCCAGCGGGTCGGGTCGGCGCGGAAGTTGTCGGCGTAAGCCCGCAACTCCTTGGGGCCGTCGCGACCGGGGTCCACCGTGAACGTCACCAGTCGCAGGTCGTCGCTGTGGGCGAGGTCGAGGTCGGCTTGCAGTTTCGCCATCGTGGCACTCACCGACGGGCACGGCCCCGTGCAGCGCGTGAAGACGAACGAAGCGACCCAGACTTTGCCCAGCAGGTCGGCGCGGGCGACCGGCTTGCCGGAGCGCTCCGTCAGCGTGAAGTCCGGCACCGGAATCGAGAAGCCCGACGGCGAATCGATGATCGGCTTGGACCGCTTCTTGAACGGCGACGGCAACAGCAGCGCCGCAATCAAAGCCCCGACGGCGGCGACGAGCAGCACCGGCGTGAGTGCCGATTTCAACCGCCGGAAGCGTGGGGCGGGACTCAGTTCGGTGGTCATGGGAAACTCTCTCCTCAGCCGACGAGGCCATCGACCACGAGCAGAACCATCACGCCCGTCAAGTAGACGATCGATCCGCGTAACACCGAGCGGGCCATCAGCGTCGTGCGGTGCCGGGCGAAGCGGACCGCCCGCACCAGGAACCAGAGCGCCAGCGGCACGGCCCCGAGCAGGTACAGCCAGTGGCCCACGTCGGCGACGAACGGCAACGCCGTCACCGGCACGAGCAGCGCGGCAGTCCCGACGGTCGCGACGCC
>JANXTD010000060.1 GCA_025352585.1 Fimbriiglobus sp. | reverse complement strand
GCCCCGAAGCGAGGCGACTCCAGCATCGACGGCAGCCCCGGCGTCATCCTGAACGTCGTCAAGCAGCCGCACGCCGACACCCGCAAGCTGACCGACGCGGTGAAGGCGGCCCTCAAGGAGTCGGAGGCCGCGCTCCCCGCCGACGTGGTCGTGAACACCGACCTGTTCCAACTGAAGAACTTCATCGACCGGGGCGTCTACTACGTCGAGGAGGCGCTGCTCATCGGGGCGATCCTGGTCGTGATCGTCCTGTTCCTGTTCCTGCTCAACGTCCGCACCACTTTCATCACCCTGACCGCCATCCCCCTTTCGCTCGTCGTGACGACGCTGGCGTTCAAGCTGATCGGGGTGCTGACCGGCCAGGAACTGAGCATCAACGTGATGACCCTCGGCGGGATCGCGGTGGCGATGGGCGAACTGGTGGACGACGCCATCGTGGACGTGGAGAACATCCACCGCCGCCTGGGCGAGAACAACGCCCGCCCCGACCCGCTGCCGGCCCTGGTCGTGGTCTACCGGGCGAGCCGCGAAATCCGCTCGGCCATCGTGTTCGGGACGGCGGTCGTGGTCCTCGCGTTCCTGCCGCTGTTCGCCCTGTCGGGCGTCGAGGGCCGGCTGTTCGTGCCGCTCGGCGTCGCGTACATCGTGTCGATCCTGGCGTCGCTGGTCGTGTCGCTGACGGTCACGCCGGTCCTGTCGTACTACCTGCTCGGTCGGTCCGAGCACTCGCACGCCCACGGCGACGGGCTGCTCGTCCGGGCGCTGAAGTGGGCGGCGGGCTTCCTGATCCGGTTCAGCATGCGGCGGGCGGGCCTGCTGCTCCTGCTGACGTGGGCCGCGGTCGGGTACTGCTCTTGGCGGCTGACCACCCTCGGGGCCGACTTCCTACCTAAGTTCGATGAGGGCAGCGTCCAGGTGAACGTCGGGCTGCCCGGCGGGTCGTCGCTGAAGGCGTCGAACCAGACGGCGGTGCTGATCGACGCACGGCTCAAGACGATGCAGAAGACGCCCGACAACCCGGACGGGCCGGTCCTCCACTTCGCCCGCCGGACGGGCCGGGCCGAGTTGGACGAGCACGCCGAGCCGGTGAACGTCGGCGAGTACATCCTGACCATGAACCCGGACGCCGGGGTCCGCCGCGACGAGTTCCTGAAGTCGCTCCTGGCCGACCTGCGGGCGGCGGCACCAGGGGTCGAGATCGAGACCGAGCAGCCGCTGTCGCACCTCATCAGCCACATGCTCTCCGGGGTGCGGTCGCAGATCGCCATCGTGATTTACGGCGACGACCTCGACAAGCTCCGCGAACTAGCCGGGCAAGCCCGCGACGTGGTCGCCGAGGTGCCGGGGGTGACGCCGCCGATCATCGACCCCCAGGAGCGGGTGGACGAGGTCCACGTCGTCCTGCGGCCCGACGACCTCGCGTTTCATCAACTGAGTCGCGAGTACGTCGCCGAGTTCGTCCAGACCGCGCTCAAAGGGGAGGCCGTGTCGGTCGTGCTGGAGGGCCAGCGGCGGTTCGACTTGGTCGTGAAGTTGAAGGAGCCGTACCGCTCCGACGCCTACAAGCTCGGCGAGTTGCGGCTGGACCTCCCCAACGGGCGGGGCCAGATTCGGCTGCGCGAGGTGGCCGACTTCCCCGCCACGGCCAGCGGGCCGAACCTCGTCAACCGGGAGAACGGGCGGCGGAAGCAGGTCGTCCGGTGCAACGTGTCGGGCCGCGACCTCGAAAGCACCGTCGCCGAGATCGAGCGGAAGGTGCGGGGCAAGGTCAAGATGCCGGACGGGTACTTCGTGGAGTTCGGCGGGCAGTTCGAGGCCCAGCGGTCGGCCACCCGACTGATCTCGGTCCTTGCGGGGGTGTCGCTCGCCGGCATCTTCCTCGTCCTGATGACGCTCTACCCCTCGGTGCGGGTCACGCTGCAAATCCTCAACGCCATCCCGACGGCCTTCATCGGCGGGGTGCTGGCACTCGTCATCACGCAGCAGACGCTGACGGTGGCGAGCCTGGTCGGGGTCGTGTCGCTCGGCGGGATCGCCGTCCGCAACGGCATCCTGCTGGTGACGCACTACTTCCATCTGATGAAGGAGGAAGGACAGCCCTTCTCGAAGGAGACGGTGCTGCGGGGGAGCCTGGAGCGGCTGGCCCCGGTGCTGATGACTGCCCTGACCGCCGGGATCGGGCTGATCCCGCTGGTCGTCGGCGGCAAGAAGCCGGGGCTGGAAATCCTCTACCCGGTGGCGACGGTGATCCTGGGCGGGCTGATGACCTCGACGTTCTGCGAGTTCCTCGTCCACCCCGGACTGTTCTGGAAGTTCTCGGGCAAGGACGCCGAGCGGCTGGTCCGCAGCGGGGGTTCCGACGCGGAACTGCTGCGGGCGGCGTGACCGCAAGGGTGCTTGCACAACCTGTTTCTGAGCTTTGTGAAAGGACGAACGCGATGAAGTCTACGACGTTTTTCGGGTTGGGGCTGGTGGTAGTGGCCCTGGCCGTGACGGGCTGCGGCAACAAGAAGGTTGAGCCGACGAAGCTCGCGGAGAAGAAGGGCGGCGGCAAGGCCGACGACCACCCCCCGCACGGCGAGGGGCCGAACGGCGGGGTCATCTTCGACCTCGGCAAGTACCACGCCGAGTTCGCCGTCGATCACCCCAAGCAGGAATGCACGGTCCTGTTCCTGGCCGGCGAGGACAAGACCGCGAAGCCGCTGGCGGTGGCCGCGAAGGAGTTCACCCAGGCCACGAAGGCGACGAAAACCAAGGAGGGCAAGGTCGTCCCGCCGATGACGGTCACCCTGAAGCCGGCGGACGCGAAGGACGGCAAGGCGTCGAAGTTCGTCGGCACCGACCCCGGCATCGGCAACGTCGCCGATTTCGCGGGGACCGTGATCGGCGAGATCGACGGCAAGCCGTCGTCGGGCGAGTTCGAAGAGGAAGAACACGCGGGCCACAAGTAGTCGATGGGTCCGGCGGCGGCCCGCCGGCTGAGTCTTCGCCGCGGTCGAATAGGGAGGCGAACTGCCGTGAGTCAATCTTCGGGTCATCCGGTCAGGGGAGGCGTTGGCTACGCCCTCGCCGCCGCCGCACTGTTCGGGGCCAGTACCCCGTTCGCCAAGCTGCTCGTCGGCGGCGTGGACCCCGTCCTCCTGGCCGGGCTGCTGTACCTCGGGTCGGGGTGCGGCCTGACGGCATGGCGGTCACTCGGGACGCTGCGGGGCCGGAAAAAGTCTTCCGAAGCCCCGTTGCGCCGCGCCGAACTCCCCTGGCTTGGCGGGGCGGTCGCGTTCGGCGGCGTGGTCGCCCCGGTCCTGCTCATGACCGGGCTGGCCGCCACCCCGGCTTCGACGGCCTCGCTCCTCCTGAACATCGAAGGCGTGCTGACGGCCCTCCTGGCGTGGTTCGTGTTCCGGGAGAACTTCGACCGCCGCATCGCGCTGGGCATGGCGGCGATCACCGCCGGCGGCGTCGTGCTGTCGTGGGAGGGCGGCCTGGCAGCCGGCGGCCTCTGGGGGCCGCTGGCCGTCGCCGGGGCGTGCCTGGCCTGGGCCGTCGACAACAACCTGACCCGCAAGGTGTCGGCGGGCGACCCGGTCCAGATCGCCGCGATCAAGGGGCTGGTCGCCGGCACCGTCAACGTCGGCATCGCCTTGGCCGGCGGGGCCGAGGTGCCGGGCGGGTGGACCCTGTTGGCGTGCGCGGTCGTGGGGCTGGCGGGCTACGGAGTCAGCCTGACGCTGTTCGTGCTCGCCCTGCGCGGCCTCGGCACCGCCCGGACGGGGGCCTACTTCTCGGTCGCCCCGTTCGTCGGGGCGGCGATCTCCCTGCCGCTCCTCGGCGACCGCCCCACGGTCGCCTTCTTCCTGGCGGCGGCCCTGATGGGCGTCGGCGTCTGGCTGCACCTGACGGAGCGGCACGACCACGACCACGTCCACGAAGCGATGTCCCACGACCACGGCCACGTCCACGACGAACACCACCGGCACGGCCACGGCCCGAACGACCCGCCCGGCGAACCCCACAGCCACCCGCACGACCACCCGCCGATGCGTCACGCGCACCCCCACTACCCCGACCTCCACCACCGGCACGATCACTGACCGGCGTCCGGGACGAACCCCACGCGACAACCCCGTAAGAGTCAGCCATGCCGCAGTCGCCACACGTCGAGAAACACTTCACGTCGTCCGAGACGGTTCGGGACATCGTGATCGGGATGGCGGACGGCCTGACCGTCCCGTTCGCGCTCGCCGCCGGTTTGTCGGGTGCGGTCGCCTCGACTGACATCGTCATCACGGTGGGCCTGGCCGAGGTCGCCGCCGGGGCGATTGCGATGGGCCTGGGCGGGTACTTGGCGGCACGGACGGACGCCGAACACTTCGCCTCCGAGCGGGCCAGGGAGGAGCGGGAGGCGACCGACACGCCGGACGAGGAGGCCGCCGAAGTCGCCGGCATTCTTCAATCCTACGGCCTTGATGACGAGATGGTGGCGTCGGTGGTGACGGCCATCCGCACCGACAAGAAGCGGTGGGTGGACTTCATGATGCGGTTCGAGTTGGGGCTGGAGGAGCCGGACCCGAAGCGGGCGAGGAACAGCGCCCTGACCATCGCCGTGTCTTACGTCGTCGGCGGCATGGTGCCTCTGTCCCCGTACTTCTTCACGCCCTCGGTGCGAACGGGCCTCGCCTGGTCGGTAGCCGTCACCCTCGTCGCGTTGCTCGTTTTCGGCTACGTCAAGGGACGATTCACGACGCCCAAACCGCTCCGGAGCGCGTGGCAAACGGTGGCGGTGGGCGGCTTGGCCGCGGCGGCGGCCATCACGATCGCGAAGCTGATCGGGTAGTAGACGACCCGGATCGTGCGGCCCGCGACGGCCGGCACGGGTGCCCACGGCTTGACATGTCGAGAGGTTGAGATATCATGAAGTATCCAGGAGAAGCCGTGACCTCTGACACCCTGATCGACCTCGACCGGCTGGCTGTGGCGGCGGAGTGCCTGAAAACACTCGCGCACCCCCACCGCCTGCGCATCGTGGAGATGCTGCTGACGGACCGCTACACCGTCGGCGAACTCGCCGAGCGGTGCGACATCCCGAGCAGCGTCGCGTCCGGCCACCTGCGGCTCATGCAGCGGTGCGGCCTCCTGGCCCCCGAGCGCGACGGGCGCAGCGTTTACTACAAGGTCGCCGACCCGTGCCTGAAGAAGATCATGGCCTGCCTCCGCGAGCGGTTCGCCGCCCCGGCGGGCGGCTGATTTCTCGTTCCGAGAGTCGCAAAGTCTCGACATCGCTCCAATTCGGGAGGACGTTCATGGAAGTCACGACCATTGGCCCCCGCGAACTCGCGGCCCGGCGGCAGGGCGACGGGGCGGTCGAACTGATCGACGTGCGGACCCCGGTCGAGTACCGCGAGGTCCACTGCGACTTCGCCCGCAACGTGCCGCTGTCCGACCTCGATCCGCGGGCGGTGATGCAGGCCCGAGGCGGGGCGGCGGGCGCGCCGCTGTACGTCATCTGCCAGTCGGGCAGCCGGGGCCGGCAGGCGTGCGAGAGGTTCCACGCCGCGGGCTTCCCGAACGTCGTCAACGTCGAGGGCGGCACGTCGGCCTGGGCCGAGTGCGGCCTGCCCGTGAACCGGGGGAAGCAGGCCGTCTCCCTGGAGCGGCAGGTGCGGATGGCCGCAGGCTCGTTGGTGTTGCTGGGGGCGGCCCTCGGCGTGTTCGTGAACCCGTACTTCCTGGGCCTGTCGGCGTTCGTCGGGGCCGGCCTGGTCTTCTCGGGCGTCACCGACACCTGCGGCATGGGCCTGCTCCTCGCGCGGATGCCCTGGAACCGCCTCGCCCCGGCCTGCGGGGTCACCGAAACGACGAAGGGGACGCCATGAAGCTCGTCATCGTCGGGGGCGTCGCGGGAGGTGCGTCGGCGGCGGCCCGCGCCCGCCGCCTGTCGGAAGCCGCGGAGATCGTCCTGCTCGAGCGCGGGCCGGACGTGTCGTTCGCCAACTGCGGCCTGCCGTACCACGTCGGCGAGGTCATCCCACAGCGAGACAAGCTGCTCGTCACCACCGCGGTGCGGCTCCGCGAGCGGTTCCGGCTCGACGTGCGGACGCGCAGCGAGGTCGAGGCCATCGACCGGCACGCCAAGACGGTTCGGGTGCGCGACCTGGACACGGGCCGGGTCTACGAGGAGGGTTACGACAAGCTGATCCTCGCCCCCGGTGCCGCCCCGGTCCGCCCGCCGATTCCGGGGGCCGACCTGCCGACCGTGTTCACCCTCCGCACCCTCGGTGACGCCGACCGCATCAAAGCACTGGTGGACGGCGGCGTCCGGCGGGCCGTCATCGTCGGGGCCGGGTTCATCGGCCTGGAGTTGGCCGAGAATTTCGTCCGCCGCGGCGTCGCCACGACAATCCTCGACCGCAACCGGCAGGTGCTGTCGGCGTTCGACGCGGAGATGACGACGGCGATACTCGCCGCCCTGCGCGAGAGGGGCGTCGAGGTGCTGCTCGGCCAGACCGCCGAGGCGATCGCCCCCGGCCCGGAGGGCGTGACGGTCACCCTCACGTCCGGCGACAGCCGCACCGCCCAACTGGTGGTGCTGGGCGTCGGCGTGCGGCCCGAGAACCCGCTCGCGGTCCGGGCCGGCCTCGAAGTCGGGCCGCGCGGCGGCGTCCGCGTCAACGAGTTCCTCCAGACGACCGACCCGGACATCTTCGCGGTCGGGGACGCCGTCGAGACGGCGGAGTTCGGCACCGGCGAGCGCACCCAGGTGCCGCTCGCGGGTCCGGCGAACCGCCAGGGCCGCATCGCCGCCGACAACGCCTTCGGGCGGGCGTCGAAGTACCGCGGCACGCAGGCGACGGCCATCCTCGGGTTCTTCGGCCACACGGCGGCGGCGACCGGCCAGTCGGAGAAGTCGCTGAAGCGCGCGGGCAGGCCGTACCGCAAGGTGTACGTCCACGCGGCCCACCACGCCGGCTACTACCCCGGCGCGGAGGGCCTGTCGCTGAAGGTGACCTTCGACCCCGCGACCGGCAAGCTGCTCGGCGCGCAGGCCGTCGGCGGGGCCGGGGTGGACAAGCGGATCGACGTGCTGGCCGTGGCGATTCAGGCCGGGATGACGGTGTTCGACCTCGAAGAGATGGAGTTGTGCAACGCCCCGCAGTTCGGATCGGCGAAGGACACGGTGAACATGGCCGGGTTCGTGGCCGGCGGGCTGCTGCGGGGGGATCACCCGCAGACCGACTGGGAGGCCGTCGCCGGCTTGGCCGACAAGCCGCTGTTGCTCGACGTGCGGACGCCGCCGGAGTTCGCCGCCGGCCACATCCCCGGCGCGGTGAACATCCCCGTGGACGAGTTGCGGGGTCGCCTCGCCGAGTTGCCGAAGGGCCGCCCCGTCGTGGCGTACTGTCAGGTCGGTCAGCGGGGCTACCTCGCCACCCGCATCCTGATGCAGCACGGGTTCGACGTGTCGAACCTGGGCGGCGGCTACAAGACCTACCAGTTGCACACGACCGCTCGCCCTGAGGGGACGACCGGGTGACCGAAAACCCCGCCCCACTTCGCCGCCCGCGTAAACTGACACTGCCGCCGCAGTCCTGCGGGACGCCGGTGCCGAGAACGAAGGGCGAGCCATGCCGCGGCGATCATTCCCACCCACCGCCTGGCCCGTCGTCGGCTTGTGCCTGCTGCTCGCTGTCGCCTGCCTGTTCGGGACCGCCTCCATCCACCGCCTTCAGGCCGAACTCGGCGACTCGTTCCGGGCGGACGCCGCGCGGTTGCGGGCGGCGCAGCAGGCTCAGATTCACCTCCGCGAGTACCGCGTCCATACCATCGTGCAGGCCGCCGGCCCGACGGACGCGCGCCGCGCCCAGGTCGCCGAGGACCGGAGTCAGTTCCTGGCGTCGTTGGACGCCCTCGACCAGTCGGCGGTCGCGGCGGACGACCGGGCGGACCTGGCCGAGATTCACGCCGGCTGGGTGAGGTACGAGGCTGAGTTGACCAACGACCTCCGGACGCAGCCGGAGTTCCGCATCGTGGGCGACCTCGCGGCCTGGGCGGACGCCCACCGCGTGAGGTCGCTCCTGGTGCCCTGCGGACGCCTGGTCGAGCGGTCCCAGGCCCGGATGGCGGAGGTCACCGCGCGGAGCGAGGAGCAGACGCGGTGGGCCGGGCGGTTCCTCCTGCTCGCCGGCCTGGTCGGGCCACTGGCCGGGCTAATCGGCGGCTACGCGACGGCCCGGAGCCTGTCCCGCCGGGTGGCCCGGCTGTTCGTCCGCGTCCAGGCCGCGCAGTCGCACCTCGACCAGGACGTGGGCCAGATCACCCTCGACCGACCCGAGTCGCTCGCCGACCTGGACCGGCAACTCGGCGCGGTCGTGGACCGCGTCGGCGCGATGTGCCGGCGACTCCAAGACCAGGAGCGGGACTTGCTGAGGGCCGAGCAACTGGCGGCGGTCGGGAACCTGGCCGCCGGGGTCGCCCACGAGTTACGCAACCCGCTGACCGGGATCAAGATGATGGTCGAGGCCGCCGTCCGCCCGTCGCGCCCGTCGCCCCTGACCGGGGCGGACTTGGGCCTGATCCGGGACGAGATCGCCCGGCTCGAACGGACCGTTCAAGCGCTGCTCGATTACGCCAAGCCCGCCCCGCCCGTCCGCCGCCCGCAGGATGTCTGGCCGACGGTCGCGCGGGCCGTCGGGATCGTGGCGGCCCAGGCCGAGCGGGCCGGCGTCGCGGTCGAATCCGCGCCGCCCGCCGGGCCGCTCGTCGCGCGCCTCGACCCGGACCAATTCCTCTCGTTGCTCACCAACTTGCTCCTGAACGCCCTCGACGCGACCCCGCCGGGCGGGTCGGTTGTCGTCGAGGCGGGCGGATCGACGCGGGACGCCGTCGTCATCACGGTCAGTGACACCGGACCCGGCATCCCCCCGGAAATGTCGGCCACGCTCTTCACGCCCTTCGCCACGAACAAGCGGACCGGCACCGGCCTCGGGCTGGTGGTGGCCCGGCGGATCGCCGCGGACCACGGCGGCAGCCTGGAGGCGGGCAACCGGCCCGGAGGCGGGGCCTGCTTCACCGTGACGCTACCCGCCGAGGAGGCCGCCGATGCCGAAGTTGCTCATCGTTGACGACGAGCCGGTCATCCGGCACTCGTTCCAGAAGGCGTTCGCCAGCGCCGAGGTCGAGGTCCTCACCGCGGGCACGGTGGCCGAGGGCCGCGAGCGGGTCGGGGCCGACGGCCCGGACGTGATCGTCGTGGACCTGCAACTGCCCGACGGCTCGGGGCTGGAGTTGCTGAAGTGGGTCGCCGAGACCGACCCGCGGCGGCCCGTCATCCTCATCACCGCCCGCGGCACCGCCGACGCGGCCATCGAGGCGATGACCCGCGGGGCGTTCGACTACCTGCTCAAGCCGCTCGACCTCGAGTCGTTCACCCGCCTCGTGGGCCGGGCGTTCGAGGCCGCCCGGCTGATGCGGGTGCCGGCGGTGCTGCCGGGCGAGCCGGTCGCGGACCGCATCTTGGGCCGCGCGCCGGCGGTCCAGGAGATGTGCAAGGCCATCGGGCGGGTCGCCCCGCAGGACGTGAACGTGCTGATCCGCGGCGAGAGCGGGACGGGCAAGGAGTTGGTCGCGCGGGCGATCTACCACCACAGCCGGCGGGCCAACAAGCCGTTCCTGGCGATCAACTGCGCCGCCCTGCCGGAGTCCCTCGTCGAGAGCGAACTGTTCGGGCACGAGCAGGGGGCGTTCACCGGGGCGCTGCGGCAGCGGGTCGGCAAGTTCGAGCAGTGCGACGGCGGGACGCTGCTGCTCGACGAGATCGGCGACATGCCGCTGCCGGTCCAGGCCAAGATGCTCCGGCTGTTGCAGGAGCAGCAGTTCGAGCGGGTGGGCGGGAGTACGCCGATCACGACCCGCGTCCGCGTCCTGGCGGCGACGAACAAGGACCTGGAGTCCCTCATCAGTGAGGGGAAGTTCCGCGGCGACCTGTTCTACCGGCTGAACGCGGTGACGGTCCGCGTCCCGCCGCTCCGCGACCGGCGCGAGGACATCCCCGAACTGGCCCACCACTTCCTGGACCGCTACGCCCGCGAGTTCGGGCGGGACGTGCGGGCCTTCTCCCCGGAGGTGCTGGACCTCTGGGCGCGTCGGGCGTGGCCGGGGAACGTCCGCGAACTCCAGGGGGTCGTCAAGGAGGTGCTGCTGCGGGCGACCGGCCACACCGTCCTCCCCGAATTCCTTTCGACCGCGGGTGGCGAAACCGGCGCGACCGTTGGGATGCCTGCGGGGGCGTCGCCACCGGAGCCGTCGGTGGCAGAACTGATCGAGGCGTGCCTGACCGACGGGGCGGGGAACGTCTACAGCCGCGTCATCGCTCGGGTCGAGCGGGCACTGGTGACCCAGGCGCTGCGGGCGACCCAGGGCCACCAGGCCCAGGCGAGCGACCGCCTCGGGATCAACCGCACGACGCTTCGCAACAAGCTCCGCGAACTGGGGGTCACGCTCGACAGGGTCGTCTCCGACCAGGGCGACACGCCTGGGGAGTAGCCCACCGCGCGGCGAGCATTTCCCCGCCGCGGCGAGTCGTTCACCGTCGCCGACCCGCGTCACGATCCCCTTCGCACCGAGTCTACGCCACCCTTTCCTACACAAGTCGTTGTCCGGGCATACTTTAGGCATTGATCGCGACATTGGGCGCGGAGTGGTACGGCGGTTGCCTGGGGAGGCGGGCTACCAGTCACACCGCAACCACGCCGCCACGGGTCGTACACCGCCATGAGTCGAAAGCTCCGCCAAAGCCTGGGCTGGATCGTCGCCGCGGCGGTGCTCCTCGGGGGTGGCTACTTGGCCTGGTCGCAGCGTGAACCGATCACGACGGCGTTGAGTCCGACGGCGTCCGTGAGTGCCGCGGAGTCCCCGACGCCCGGCGGTGCCGCCGTGCCCGTCGAGGTCACCCGGCCCCGCGCGGGCGGGATCGAGCGGGTGTGCGTCCAGCCGGGCACGGTCGAGCCGTTCGAAATGGCCGACCTCTACGCGAAGGCGTCCGGCTTCCTGGCCGAGCAGTCGGTGGACATCGGCAGCCGGGTGAAAGCCGGGGACGTGCTGGCCCGGCTGAGCGTCCCGGAGTCCGAGAAGCAGGTGGACCGCGACAAGGCCCGCGTCCGGAACGCGCAGGCCAAGGTCCGCCAGGTGGAGGCCGGCATCCAGGCGGCGGAGGCCGACGCGCGGGCCGCCGACGCCGCGGTCGGGTTGGCCAGGGTCGCGGTCAAGGCGAAGTCGGCCTACCGCCAGTACCGGGACAAGCAACTCGTGAGGATCAAGGAGTTGGCGGCGAGCCGCGCCGTGGACGCCCGCCTCGCCGACGAGCAGGAGGACTTCTACCAGTCGGCGGTCGAGGGCGAGAACACCGCCAAGGAGCAGGTGAACGCGGCCCTGGAGCGGGCCGCGGCGGCGAAGTCGAAGGTCGTGCAGGGCGGCGCGGACCTGGACGAGGCGAAGGCCAACGTCGGGGTGGCCGACGCCGACCTTTCGAAGTCCGAGGTGCTGCTCGGGTACACGGTCGTCAAGTCGCCGTACACCGGCGTCGTCACCCGCCGGAGCTTCCACCCCGGCGACTTCGTCAAGGCCGCCGACCAGGGCGGCACCACGCCGCTGCTGACCGTCGAGCGGACCGACAAGATGCGGGTCGTGGTGCAAGTGCCGGACCGGGACGTGGCGTACGTGGACGCGGGCGACAAGGCGACCCTGGAGATCGACGCGCTCCCAGGCCGGTCGTTCGCGGGGGCCGTCGCCCGGACCGCCGAGGCCGAGGACCCGACGACCCGCCTGATGCGGACCGAGGTGGACATCCCGAACACGGACGGCAAGCTCCGCCGCGGCATGTACGGGCGGGCGACTCTGGTCCTGGAGGCCGGCTCGCCGGGGGCGGTGCGCGTCCCGTCCGCCGCCGTGCTGGAGCGTCAAGGGGCCGGGGCCGTCATCCGCGTGGTGCAGGACGGCAAGGTGCGGCACCGACCGGTGACGCTCGGGGCCGACAACGGGACCGAGATCGAAGTGCTCTCCGGCCTGGCCCCGACCGAGGTCGTCGTCGTCCGGGCGTCCCGCCCCGTGCCCGAGGGGACCGCCGTGTCCGCCACGGGTTCGGCCCACTAACCACCCCCCCACCTCGTCGCTGACCACGCCGCCGCGGGTCACCTCCCCGACTCGCCTCGCAACTTCTCGGAGTGATTGTCGCATGACCGGGTTGATCCGCTTCTCGCTCGGGAACCCCCGCGCGATCACCGTGCTGATGCTGACCGTCGTCATGGCCGGGGGCGTCGCGCTGGCCACGATCCCCGCCGACATCTTACCGGTGTACAAGTCGCCGTCGGTGCAGGTGCTCACCTTCTATGGCGGCATGTCGGCCACGAACGTCGAGGCCGACATCACCGCCCGCATGGAGCGCTGGGTCGGGCAGGCCGCCGGGACGCGCCGACAAGAGAGCCGCTCGATCATCGGGGCGAGCGTCATCCGCAACTACTACTCGGACGACACCGACCCGAGTGCGGCGCTGACCCAGGTCAACTCCCTCGCGACTGCCGCGATCCCGAACCTGCCGCCCGGCACGCTCCCGCCGGTCATCCTGCCCTACGACCCGACCGCGGCCACGCCGGTGTGCATCGTCGCCCTGAACTCGAAGTCGCAGGACGAATCGACGCTGTACGACACCGCCCGGTACCAGGTGCGCAACATGGTGATGGCCTCACCGGGGTCGAACGCCCCGGTGGTGTACGGGGGCCGGATGCGGACCGTCCTCGCGTTCCTCGACCGGCAGAAGCTCCAGGCCCGCAACCTCTCGCCGATGGACGTGATGGACGCCCTGGACCGGTACAACATGCTGCTCCCGGCGGGCGGGGCGAAGATCGGCAACACCAGCTACGTGCTGGACTCCAACTCGCTCTACGAGGTGGTCGAGCGGATGGGCGACGTGCCCATCAAGACGGACCCGAGCGGCAGCGTCGTGTTCCTTCGCGACGTGGCCGTGCCGAAGGACTCCAGCCTGATCCAGACCAACATTGTCCGCGTGGACGGACGCCGCCAGGTGTACGTCCCGGTGTACCGGCAGCAGGGGGCCAGCACGCTCGGCGTGGTCGGCAACCTGAAGGCCAACCTGCCCGACATGAAGGACCGGCTGACCACCCCGGACGTGGACCTGAAGCTGGTCATGGACCAGTCGGTGTACGTCGAGAGCGCCATCCGCAGCCTCACGGAGGAGGGTGTTTTGGGGGCGGTCCTCTGCTCGCTCGTCATCCTACTGTTCCTCGGCGAGTGGCGGATGACGCTGATCGCGGTCCTGACCATCCCGGTCGCCATCCTCGGGGCGGTGGCGTGCATGGCCGCCGCCGGGCAGTCGATCAACGTGATGACGCTGGCCGGGTTCGCCCTGGCCATCGGGCCGCTGGTCGATCTGGCCATCGTCGTCCTGGAGAACACCCACCGGCACCTGGGGCTGGGGGCGAGGCCGAGGGAGGCGGCGTACCTCGGGGCGAGCGAGGTGGCCCTGCCGAGCCTCGCGGCCACCTTCTGCACGCTGCTGGTGCTGCTGCCCTTAGCGCTCATCCCCGGCCTCGGGGCGTTCATGTTCATGCCGCTCTTCCTGGCCGTGGCGTTCGCCGTGCTGATCGCCTACTTCGTGTCGCTCACGCTCGTCCCGGCCCGCTGCGCCGGCTGGCTGCGGGGGCACGCGGCGGTCGGCCACGAGTCGCACGCGGAGGACTACCAGCACAGAAACGGGCACGAACTGCCGCCGGCCCGCGGCCCGATCGGCCGGCTGTTCGGCCGCTGGGAGGCGGTCCTCGACGCCGGCATCCGGGCCTACGTCCGGCTCCTCGGGGTGGCGATGCGGGCGCGGCTCGCGGTGGTGGCCGGGGCCTACGGCCTGCTCGCCCTGGTCGTCGTCCTGCTCGGGCCGAGCCTGCGCCGCGAGTTCTTCCCGGAGGTCGATGCCGGGGCCTTTGAAGTGACCCTGCGCCTGCCGTCCGGCACGCGGATCGAGGCGACGGAGGGCTACGTCGAGGCGGCGGAGCGGTATATCAAGGCGGAGGCCGGCGGCGACCTCGAACTGGTCATCAGCGAGATC
>JANXTD010000049.1 GCA_025352585.1 Fimbriiglobus sp. | reverse complement strand
CCAAAACTTGAATTTTTGGTCTTCTCCGCTCCTCTGCTCCTCCGCGGTTAAGTCCGATTCGGGTTACTTCGCGTCAGCCTTGATCGTGCCCGGCACGACTTCGTCGGGGACGCCGTCCTGGACGCGCTGGCCGCCATTGATCACCACGCGGTCGGTGGGCGTGAGGCCGGTGACGACGACCCGCAGTCCCTCGGAGAGGGCACCCGTCGTCACGACCTTCTTGGCGATGCGGTCCTCGGGCGTGACCGTGTAAACGACCTTGCCCGCCCCTTCCGTGAAGACCGCGGCGTCGGGGACCAGGATCGCGTTCTCGACCTTCGCGCCGGGCAGCCGGGCGCGGACGAACAGCCCCGGTGTGAACTTGTACGGCTTCGGGTTGGCGACCGTCGCGCGGATCGTCCGGCTGCCGGTCGCGGCGTTCAACTCCGTCGAGGCGAAGTCGAGCGACCCCTGGAAAGGGTAACCTTCCTCGACTTTGGCGTCGCTGTCCTTGAGCCGGAACGTGATCGGCAGCGGCTTGACCTTGATCGAGGTGAACTTGTTCGTGTTGATGAGGTCGGAGTAGTACAGCACCGTCGCCTCATCGACATCGAAGTAGGCGTAGACCGGGTCGGTACTCACGAGGACCGTGAGCAGCGTCGGGGCCGCGGTGCCGCCCGAGACGAGGTTGCCCTTGGTGACCAGCACGCGGTCCACGAGGCCGTCGATCTTGGCCCGCACGTCGGTCCAGTCGAGGTTCTTCTTCGCCCGCTCGACGTTGGCCTTGGCGGTCAGCACGTTGGCGGCGTTGACATCCTTCTTGGCCTTCGACTGGTCGTACTCGTCCTGGGATACGGCCGAGGTGGTGCGCAACTTGGCGAAGCGGGCCTCCTCCAGGACCGAGAGGTTTTCTTGGGCCTGCGCACTGACCAGCTCGCCCTGCGACTTGTCGAGGTCGGCCTTGTACAGGCTGGGGTCGATACGCAACAGGATGTCGCCGCGCTTGACCTCCGCGCCGTCCTTGAACAGCACTTCGTCGATGTAGCCGCTGACCTGGGGCCGGACCTCGACGCGCTCGACGGCCTTGAGGGTGCCGGTCACGTCGGTGAACTTCATGACCGTCCGGACGACCGGGGTCGCCACGGTGACCTTCAGCGGCGGCAGCGCCCCCTTGGCCGGCGGGCCGCCGGGCGAGCCGCCCTGGGTGCAGCCGGCCGCGGCGAGGGTGCCGAGGAAGCCGACGGCCAACACGAGACTGCGCAACAAACGGCCCATCGGGGAACCTCGCACACGGACTTGACACCGGGGATAGCGGTCGCGGGCTACTGATCTTTCGGCTTCGCCTTCTCCTTGAGCTTCGGCCTCCCGGCCGGCTTGTCGGCGGGGGCATCGGGTTCGGCGTCCGACTTCAGCACGCGGAACTTGTCCCAGAAGTTGGCCAGGCGTTGGCTGTTGGGGGCGAGGCCGTGGCCGTCGTAACTGACCACGTAGACGCGCTTGCCGGCCACCAGGACGCGGGCGTACACCGACAGTTGCGGGTCGTCGCCGACCATCACGAGTTCGAGCGTCGGGTAGCCCTGCGTCGTCAACTTCTTCTGGCTCGACTTGCCCATCTCGGCCTGCCCGGCGACGTAAGCGTCGGCCGTCTCCTGCAAGACTTTGTCCCGCGCCGCGTCGGTCGCCGGGGCCTTCGGGAGGTCGTAAAAGAGCACCGTACAGGTGTCGAACTTCTGGCCGAGCATGTTCCGGGTGTGCTCGACGCCGGTCAGCTTGAGGTCGTCGCCCAGGGCGTTCTCGGTCGGCGTCGGCGGGCCGGGGAAGCTGGCCTCGAACTGGCCGTCGGGCGACTTGTAGACTTGCAGCGTCGGGTTGTCGAGCCGCACGCCCACCACCCCCATGCCGACGCAGCCGAGGCAGCAGACGCCGAACGTCCCGGCCAGCAGCAGCGACACGACCCCGAGTAGCCCGCGGCCCGACTTGCGCGGCTCCGGGCGGCGCGGCCGCTCCTCGTCGTCGAGCGCGGCGTTGCGGGAATCGTTCCCCTCGGCGCGGCGGTCGCCCCGCGGCGCGACGCGGGCGGGGCCGGCCGGCGTGAAGGTCGTGGCGCACGACGAGCAGCGGACCGGCTGGCCGAGCAACTCCTCGGGGACGTCGAGTTCGACCCGGCAGTTCGGGCAGGCGACCGCGCGCAGCATGATTCGACCCCAGGGACGGTTCGGCGAACCCCCTCATCATAGGGAAGGTGCCCCGCCTGGCCGGCCCGGCGGCGCGGCGACGGCGGGCGGCGGGGGAAAATTCCCGGACGGCGCGTTGCCCTTTCGGGCGACGACGCTTATGATCACTTCAACCTTCCTGGGCCGCCGTTTGGCGAACCGGGAAAGCCAACGATTACGGTGAGTATCTTATCCAGAGCGACTGAGGGTTTCAGGCCCGACGACGTCGCAGCAACCGGTCGGGCCGACCACCGCCAGGTGGGACGCTCGACGCTGGTGCTAACTCCTGCCCGACGACCGCGCGAAGGAATTCGCGCACGAGTTGGGGCAGATAAGATACTGGCGAGCGACTTCGTACCCCGAAACCCGCGCGCCGTTTCTTATCTCACCACGCCGCCACCGACTTTCCCCCGGCCCCGCCGCGGTTTCGTCACGCGGTTTCTGGATCGGCTGCCACCCGGAACTGACCCTTGCCCACCATTCCAGGGTGTTTTTGTGGCCACATCCCAAGCCGAGTTCACGATCGGGTTGCAGTGTAAACTCTGCGGCAAGATTTACCCCAAGTCCCCGGTCAACTTCTGCACCGACGACTTCGGCCCGCTCGAAGTCGTCTACGACTACCCCGCCATCCGCGCCAACGTCTCCCGCGCGCAAATCGAGGCGCGGCCGCGGACCATGTGGCGCTACCGCGAGCTGCTGCCGCTCGACGGGGAGCCGACCGTCGGCCCGCAAGTCGGCGGCACCCCGCTCATTCGCGCCGACCGGTTGGCCAAGGAACTCGGCGTCTCGAAGCTGTGGATCAAGAACGACGCCGTCAACTTCCCGACGCTGTCGTTCAAGGACCGCGTCGTGAGCGTCGCCCTGTCGAAGGCCCGCGAGTTCGGCTTCAAGACGGTGGGGTGCGCGAGTACCGGCAACCTCGCCAACAGCGTCGCTGCCAACGCCGCCCAGGCCGGCCTCGAAGCCTACGTCTTCGTGCCGTCGGACCTCGAACGGGCCAAGATTCTCAACACGAGTGTGTACGGGGCCAAGGTCATTGCCGTCCACGGCACCTACGACGAAGTCAACCGCCTCTGTACGCAGGTCGCCTTCAAGTTCAACTGGGGCTTCGTTAACATCAACCTCCGGCCGTTCTACGCCGAGGGGTCGAAGACGATGGGCTTCGAGATCGCCGAGGACTTGGGCTGGCGCTTCCCGCAGCACGTCATCGCCCCGATGGCCGGCGGCTCGCTGATCGGCAAGATTCACAAGTCGTTCGAGGAGCTGTACAAGGTCGGCCTCGTGAACGAAGCCCCGCGGACCAAGATGTACGGCGCTCAGGCCACCGGCTGTAACCCGATCACCGACGCCGTGAAGACCGGCCGCGACCGCCACAAGCCGGTGCGCAAGCCGAACACCATCTGCAAGAGCCTCGCGATCGGCGACCCGGCCGACGGCTACTTCTCGAAGAACCTGATCCACACGACGGGCGGGTGGGCCGACGACGTGACCGACGACGAGATCGTCGAGGGGATGCTGCTACTCGCCCGCACCGAGGGGATTTTCGCCGAAACCGCCGGCGGCGTGACGATCGCGGTTGCCCGCAAGCTGCTCGCCGAGAACCGCCTGCCGCGCGACGAGGAGATCGTCCTGTGCATCACCGGCAACGGCCTCAAAACTCAGGACGCGCTGGAAGACGCCGTCGAGAAGCCGGCGCTGATCAAGCCGAGCCTCGACGCCTTCCTGGAAGTCTTCAGCGGCGGCGACATGGGCCTTGCCAAATCGTACGGTCCTGCGGTGTTGGTTTAAGCGAGAGTGCAGAATGTACAGTGCAAAGTGCAGAACGAAAACCCTCCGACCTCTTTGTTGACATTCTGCATTTTGCACTGTGCATTCTGCACTCTAATATTTGGAGTTTGTATGTCGGTCACCGTGGAAATCCCCTCGCCGATGCGCGACCTCACCGACGGCCAGACGCGCGTCGCCGCCGAGGGGGCGACCGTCGCGGCCGTCCTCGCGGACGTGGTGACGCGCTACCCCGGCCTCCGCGCCAAGCTGTACGACGGCGACAAGTTGCGGCACTACATTAACATCCTCGTCAATGACGAAGACGTAAGATATCTGGATGACCTCGACACCGTCGTGAACGATGGCGTCGTGGTCGCGCTCATTCCTGCCGTCGCGGGGGGCTGAGCCGTGGCCGTGAAGCCTGACGACGAGGACGACGAACTCGAAGGCCTCGACGACGAGCCGGGGGGCGACGGCGAACCGGACGGCGACGTGCCGGACGGGGCGTCGGTCTTCCCGCTGATCCCCGAGGAACTCGGCGTCCACCCGCTGCTGTTGGCGACGCTGCACGCCTACGTCTTCCTGAGCGGCTCCGAAGAGGAAGTGCTGAACGGCAAGGTCGCCGACGAGGCGATGCAGTACCTCGCCCGCTACCTCCAGCGGCTCGGCGGCGCGGACCTGCGGCGGACCCGCGAAGACCTCAAGACGCTCGTCGGTTACGCCAAGATGGAGAAGTGGCCGAAGCCGGCAGTCCACTTCCTGACCGGCTTCCTCGCCGACCTCGGCATCGACAAGTGACCGGAATCGTTGACTCACTCGGGGGACTTTCGCCCCCCGCTCGCCTCGGAAAGTTGCCATGAATCTCGAACGCTACTCGCGGCAAATGCGCGTCCCCGGCATCGGCAAAGTCGGCCAAGAGCGCATCATGAACTCGCGCGTCACCCTGTGCGGCGTCGGTGCGCTCGGCACGGTACTCGCGAACACGCTCGTCCGCGCCGGCGTGGGGCACGTCCGCATCATTGACCGCGACTTCGTCGAGCCGTCGAACCTCCAGCGGCAGGTGCTGTTCGACGAGTCCGACGTGACCAACAACCTGCCGAAGTCCGAGGCGGCGGCGACCAAGTTGCGGCAGATCAACTCCAACGTCACCGTTGAGGCGATTGTTGCCGACATTGACCGCAGCAACATCGAGGGGTTTTGTCAGGACGCCGACTTGATTCTCGACGGTACGGATAACTTCGAGGTGCGCTACACGATCAACGACGCCGCGATCAAGCTGAATAAGCCGTGGGTGTACGGCGGGGCGGTGGGTGTGGAGGGGATGACGATGACGATCATCCCCGGCGAAACCCCGTGCTTACGCTGCGTGTTTGAGCAGTCGCCCGGCCCCGGCGAGGTCGGCACCTGCGAGACCGCGGGCGTGTTGGGGCCGATCGTCGGCATCGTGGCGAGCTTCCAGGCGACCGAGGCGTTGAAGATTCTCGCGGGCAAGCCGGAGACGATCAACCGCGAACTGTACATGCTCAACATTTGGGAAAACACGTCGCGCCGCGTTAAGATTGCGCCCTTGAAGGGCCGCAAGGGCAAGTGCCCGTGCTGCGCCTTGCGGCAGTTCGAGTGGCTCGACGGCGAGCACGGCACGCAGACGACCTCGCTGTGCGGCCGCAACGCCGTGCAGGTGAGTCAACGCCGCGCGGGTGCGCTGAACTTCGCCGAGTTGCGTAAGGGCCTTGACGGCGCGACGGCCGTGAGTGCCAACAAGTTCCTGATGAAGTTCACAGTCACCGAGGGGCCGGACGGCTACGACTTCACGGTGTTCCCCGACGGCCGCGCGATCATCAAGGGCACCGACGACACCGAGCGGGCGCGGGTGCTGTACGCCAAGTACATCGGGAATTAATGGCGCGCCAGCTCCGCCGCCAACGCGTCGAACGCCACGTCGGACGCGTCCGGCAGCGTCACGGGGGTCGTCACGTTGGGGAAGCAGCGGCCGGCCGACGCGGCGTAGCGCGGGTCGTAGTGCGTCTCCAGCAGCGACGCCACGAACGCAGGCCACTCGTTCGCCGCGATTTGCGCCTCCCACTGGGCGATTTTCGCCGCGCCGTGCCACGCCGCGAACGGCCTCAGCAGGCCGATGAGGTGCGCCGGGTCGGCGACCCAGTTGGCGTAAATCTCCAGCAGGTGTTCGACGCGCCCGGCCACCGGCATCGTCACCTCGACGCCCGTCGCCGCCTTCATTTTTGCCCACAGCGCCGGCGGAACGTACAGCACGCCGATGCGGTTGCTCTCGGCCTCGACCCAGACGGGGCGACGCGGGTCGAGTTTCTGCAACGCCTCTAAAAGCAGCGACTCGAACAGCTTTTGCGACGGCTGCGGGCCGACGTTGCCCAGCGCCGAGCCGCGGTGGTTGGCGAGGCCTTCGAGGTCGAGGGTCTGCCCGCCGCGCTCGCCGAGGCGGTGCAGCAGCCGCGTCTTGCCGCTGCCGGTCGCCCCGCCGATGAGCCGGTAGTCGAACGCCGTCGGCAGCGTGTCGAGCCGCGCGCGGACGTGGGCGCGGTAGGTCTTGTAGCCGCCGCTGAGGACCGTGACCCGCCAGCCGACGGCCGCGAGGACGGTGGCGAAACTCGCGGAGCGCTGGCCGCCGCGCCAGCAGTAGACCAGCGGCTTGTAGTCGCGGCCCTTGTCGGCGAGGTGCGTGGCGAGGTGCCGGGCGATGTTGGCCGAGACCAACCCCGCCCCGAGTCGCCGCGCCGGGAAGGCCCCCGTCTGGACGAACAGCGTGCCGACGGTAGCCCGCTCGGCGTCGCTGAGCACCGGCAAGTTCACGGCCCCCGGCACGCGGTCCTCGGCGAACTCGCCCGGCGAGCGCACGTCGATGACCTCGTCGAACGGGCACGGCGTCTCGGCGTCCCAAAGGCGTTCGAGAGTCTGCGGGGTGTTGGTCATGGAAAACCGGGTGTCGGGTGTCGGGTTTGGGGTGTCGCAGCACTGTGGCCCAGGCGTCTGGGCTGTTCTCGATGCCTCAAAAACCGATCCGGTTCTGCG
>JANXTD010000716.1 GCA_025352585.1 Fimbriiglobus sp. | reverse complement strand
GTAGACCCGGCGAATCTCCATCTGCTCCGCGTTCGAGAGCAAGTTGTGGTGGACCCGCAGGCGGATCTCGGAGCAGACCTTGATCGTGGGGGTCCGCATGAAGCAGTCGAGCGTGTCGGCGATGCGGCCGTCGGTCGAGTTTTCCAGCGGGACGAGGCCGTAAT
Organism: Fimbriiglobus sp.; assembly: GCA_025352585.1. Classification (GTDB taxonomy): domain Bacteria; phylum Planctomycetota; class Planctomycetia; order Gemmatales; family Gemmataceae; genus Fimbriiglobus. The sequence continues at coordinate 4,533 of JANXTD010000716.1, read as the reverse complement.
CGACGTGCTTCCGGGTGACTTCCTCGAACACCGCCTGAATCGAGCCGACGCGGACGTACTCGACCGCTTCGCCGAATCGCTCGATCGCCGCGAGGTGCGAGTAACTGTACTCCGGCCCCAGGAAGGCGATGCGTTGCACCCGCTGCAACGCCCGGCAGCCACTGATGAGTTCGCGGTAGATCGCGCGCAAGGTGACGGGGCCGAGGGGGCCTTTGTTCGACGCGATCATGTTGCCGAGGACTTCTTCCTCGCGTGACGCGCTGAAGATCTCGCCACCGACTTCGGACTTCACCTTGCCGATCTGGGCCGCGACGTTGGCCCGCTTCGACAGCTTCTCCAGAATTTCGAGGTCGAGCTTGTCGATTTGCGTCCGCAGGGCGCTCAGGTTGGCGGTCGGGTCGGCTTCGGGTTTGCGGCTCATGGAACCGATCGGGTGGGAGTTCGCGGCAGGCTGTGTGGGCAAGGTTTATGACCCGACCCCCTGGCCGTCAATCGACCGCGTCAGGCAGGCGGAGGCCGGGCGACTCCGGGCACAAGGTTTGTGCCGATTGCACTGCCGGCGATGCTGGGTCAACGACACCCGGTGTCCTGCCGAACTGGCAGACTTCACGATCTCCGCCGCCCAACCGTTGCCAAGTGACAGCCGCAAATCACTCAGGCCGAGTGAGTTGCGACGGATCTGCATTCTCGGGTTGCCGTCTGGCATGGTGCTTGCAATCAACGCAGTCGTGACACCATTCTCGCGGCGCTGCCAGCGCTCACTTCGCTAGAATGGCCTGCAACACGCCGACACTGAATTTCTGACACTGAACCCCACCGGAGTAGACACATGGCCGAAGAGAAGATCATCGGGATTGACCTCGGCACGACCAACTCGGTCGTCGCCGTCATGGAAGGCAACGAGGCGAAAGTCATTGCCAACCAGGAAGGCAACCGCATTACGCCTTCGGTGGTCGCATTCGCCAAGGACGGCAACCGGCTCGTCGGCGACCCCGCCAAGCGGCAAGCCATTACGAACCCGACCAAGACGATTTACTCGATCAAGCGCTTCATGGGCCGGCGGCACAGCGAAGTCGAGTCCGAAGAGAAGCTGGTGCCGTACAAGATCGTTGGCGGCGCGGGCGACCTCGTCAAAGTGGACATCGACGGCAAGCAGCACACGCCGCCGGAAATCTCGGCGATGATCCTTCGCAAGCTCAAGGAGGCCGCCGAAGCGTACCTGGGGCACACCGTTCGCAAGGCGGTCATCACCGTCCCGGCGTACTTCAACGACGGCCAGCGCCAGGCGACCATCGACGCCGCCGCGGTCGCCGGCTTCGACACTGAGTGGGAGATCGAGGGCAAGGACGGCAAGAAGACCAAGCAGCGGATGCGCATCATCAACGAGCCGACCGCCGCCGCCTTGGCCTACGCGATGGACAAGAAGAAGGACCAGAAGATCGCCGTGTTCGACCTCGGCGGCGGCACGTTCGACATCTCGGTGCTCGAAGTCGGCGAGGACGGCGTCTTCCAGGTGAAGTCCACCAACGGCGACACGCACCTGGGTGGTGACGACTTCGACCAGGTCGTGATCGACTACATCGCCGAGGAGTTCAAGAAGGAGAACAACGTCGATCTCCGCAAGGACCCGATGGCGATGCAGCGGCTCAAGGAAGCCGCCGAGCGTGCCAAGAAGGACCTGTCGCAGCAGGCCAGCACCGACGTGAACCTGCCGTTCATCACGGCGATCGACGGCGTGCCGAAGCACCTGATGCTGTCGATCAGCCGGACGCAGTTCGAGCGCATGGTGGACCACCTGTTCGAGCGCTGCAAGAAGCCGGTGCTGACGGCCCTAACCGACGCCGGGCTGAAGACCTCACAAATCGACGAGGTCGTCATGGTCGGCGGCATGACGCGGATGCCGCGCGTGCAGCAACTCGTGAAGGAGATCTTCGGCAAGGAGGGCCACCGCGGGGTGAACCCGGACGAGGTCGTCGCCGTCGGGGCCGCGATCCAGGGCGCGCAACTGCTGCTCGGGTCGAAGTCCGAACTGCTGCTGCTCGACGTGACCCCGCTGTCGCTGGGCATCGAAACGCTCGGCGGGGTGCTGTCGGTGCTGATCGGCAAGAACACGACGATCCCGAAGAAGGCCAGCCAGGTCTTCACGACGGCCGCCGACGGGCAGCCGTCGGTGGACGTGCACGTGTTCCAGGGCGAGCGGCCGATGGCCAACGACAACAAGAAGATCGGCCAGTTCGTGCTCGACGGCATCCCGCCGGCCTCGCGGGGCGAGCCGAAGATCGAGGTGACCTTCGACCTCGACGCCAACGGCATCCTGAGCGTGACGGCGAAGGACTTGACGACGAACAAGGAGGTGACGCGGCGGATCGAGCAGTCGAACGCGATGTCGAAGGAGGAGATCGACCGGATGAAGCGGGACGCCGAGGTCCACGCCGACGACGACAAGGTCAAGCGCGAACTCGCTGACGCCCGCGTCGAGGCCGACAACAAACTCTTCACGCTGGAGAAGCTGCTGAAGGAGACTGGCGACAAGCTGGGCGAGGCCGAGAAGTCGGCGGTCACCCGCGCGATGGACAAGGTCAAGGGCGTGAAGGACGGCAGCGACCTGGCGGCGATCAAGACGGCCGTGAGCGAACTGGACACGGTGAGCCAGGCGATGGCGTCGCACATGAGCGGCAAGCCGGGCGCGGACGCCGGCGCGACCCCGAGCGGCGGCAAGAAGGGCGGCGACGACGTGATCGACGCCGAGTACGAAGTGAAGAAGTAACCGCGGCACTACGCCGACCCCTCGAACCCGCCGCGACCCGGCGGGTTCGTTCGTTGGGCTGGCGTGTCCGTCGTGCCGCGACGCGTTCTCCGCTCACGACCTTCCCGCACCGCGTTAGGCAGGTAGAGTAGTTTGTGTATTCCTTGTAACGTCTGTCGCGGCTAGGGGGATTGTGTGGCACCTCAACAGCACTACGACGCCTTGACTGTTGCCAGGGAACTGGTCTCGATCGGCGCGCCCTTGATTAGTGTCGAGGACGCGGACGCCATCTACGTCAGTCCCCCTACCTGCAAAAGCTGCTCTACTCCTGCCAGGGCTGGGGCTTAGCACTGTTGGGCCGGCCGCTCTTCAGCCAGCCGTTATGCGCCTAGAAGTACGGCCCCGTATTCTGTAAGGTGTACGACCTGTTTAACGGGCGGTCGAGCGGCGTCCTTGCCGAACAAATTCCGGTTACTGGCGCGTCGATGGCTGCGACGCCCGCTGCCCTCGTCGAGATTGTTTGGAAGGAGTACATCCGCTTCACGCCGGGCGAGCTCGTGGACATGACGCACCGCGAGCCGGCGTGGCGTGAGGCGCGGGCGGGCATGCCGGCGGACGCGCACTCCGACACCGTACTGCGTCACGCCACGATGCGCCACTACTTCACGGCTCAAGCCGCTGCCCGCATGAAGACCAAGTCGGGGTTCCCCGCGTTCACCGCCGCCGAACTGTGGGCTGCCAAGGAGGCATTTAAACTGTCTGGCCGTCGGACCACGCCCGCCGCCGAGTTCCAGACTCAACTTTGGAGTGAGTGCTAAGGCGTCGCCCGATTGATCGTGTACTTAGGCACCGGCGGTGATTGAATCTCCCGGCACTTTGGGCCGGATGGTGACGCTCCACTTGGGCAGAGTTTCGGAGCGGATCAGTCGCTCGGCGACTGGTCGGAGCGCGGCTGAAGCCTGACGACTCACATCCGCCACGCCGCCCGCAGCTCGCCGTTGACGACGCACGCGGTCGGCCAGCCGCCGGTCATCAGCGTCGCGATGCACTCCGCCGGGACGCGGGCCATGTCGTTGCGGCTCTGCCAATCGACGCCGGCGGTGTGCGCCGTCAGCACGACGTTGTCGAGCTTCGTGAGCGGGTTGTCGCCCGGCGGCTCGTGCTCGAACACGTCGAGGCCGGCCCCCGCGAGCCGCTTCGTCGTGAGCACGTCGAGCAACGCCGCCTCGTCGATCACTTCGCCACGCGAGCAGTTGATGAGGTAGCTCGTCGGCCGTAGCAAACGTAGCGTGTCGGCGTTGATCATTTTGCGCGTCAATGGCGTCAGCGGGACGTGCAGGCTTACGTAGTCGGCGCGGCGCAGCAACTCCTCCAGGCCGACGAACTCTACGCCGTGGGCGGCGGCGAACGCGGTGTCTTGCACCGGGTCGGTGGCGACCGCGGCCATGCCGAAGGCGCGGGCGCGGGTCGTCGTCGCCTGGCCGGTGCGACCGAGGCCGATGACGCCCAGCGTTCGGCCACGCAGCGGCTGGTACGCGCGGCGGGGCCACTTGCCGGCGGCGATCTGCGTGTGCTGCAACACGAAGCTCTTGGCGAGGTTGAGCATCAGCATCAGCGCCGTCTCGCCGACGGCTTCGTGGTTGGTGCCGGGGGCGTACGTCACGACGACGCCGTGGTCGGTGGCGGCCTGCACGTCGATGCCGTCGTAGCCGACGCCGGCGCGGGCCAGGATGCGTAGCCCCGCCTTCGCGGCGACCTCGATGACGCGGCGGGTGTACGGCTCCGAC
>JANXTD010000922.1 GCA_025352585.1 Fimbriiglobus sp. | reverse complement strand
GACCGCCTGGATGAGTGGGTCCGCTACGGGCAGGTCCGGCGCGGCGCGGCCGGCCTCGGCGTCGAGAGCGTCTTGGACGAGGTGTGCGGCGGGCGGCTGGCGCTGGACCGCGCGGCGGACGCCTTCCGTCGGCGCTTCCTCGGGCTGTGGCTCGACGCCCTGTACCTGCGCGTCCCGGCCCTCGCCGCGTTCTCCGCCGACGACCACGACGACCGGGTCGGGCGGTTCGCCCGGCTCGACCGGCTCTCCGTCGAGCTGGCCCCCGCCCGACTGCGCTCGCGGCTCCTGGCGCACCCTTACCGGCCCCACGCCGACGGGGGCGCGCCGGCCACGTCCGAACTCGGGGTGGTGCTGCGCGAGGCGAACAAGAAGCGTAAGCACCTGCCGCTGCGCAAGCTCTTCGCCGCGATTCCGACGCTGCTCCCCCGCCTCAAGCCGTGCCTCATGATGAGCCCGCTGGCGGTCAGCACGTACCTCGACTCGCCGGACCTCACCTTCGACGTGGTCATCTTCGACGAGGCGTCCCAGGTCCGGCCGCACGACGCGGTCTGCGCGGTCTACCGCGGCCGCCAGTTGGTCGTCGCCGGTGACCCGAAGCAGCTCCCGCCCAGCGACTTCTTCGCCCGCTCCGTGGCCGACGAACCGGACGACGACGATTCCGACGAGGGCACGACCGGCTTCGAGAGCCTGCTCGACGTCTGCCTGTCGCTCGGCCTGGTCCGCAAGCGCCTGCGCTGGCACTACCGCAGCCGGCGGGAGGGGCTGATCGCCTTCTCGAACAAGTTCTTCTACGGCGGCGGGTTGGTCACGTTCCCGAGCGTGGACGACGGCTCCGAACTCGCGGTGACCCTGGTGCGGGTGCCCGGCGGCCGCTTCGAGGACGGCGTCAACGTGCCCGAGGCCCGGCGGGTCGCCGAACTCGTGATCGAACACTTCCGGGCCACGCCCGGCCGCAGCCTCGGCGTGATCGCCTTCTCGCAGGCCCAGCAGAACCGCATCCTCGACGAGTTGGAGACCCTGCGTAAGGCCAACCCGGACCTGGAAGACTCGTTCCAGGAGGGCCGGCCGGAGCGGTTCTTCGTCAAGAACCTCGAGAACGTCCAGGGCGACGAGCGGGACACGATCCTCCTGAGCGTCGGCTACGGCCCCGACGCGGCCGGCAAGGTCGCGATGCGCTTCGGCCCCCTGAACCGGCGGGGCGGCGAGCGCCGGCTCAACGTGGCCGTGACGCGATCCCGAGTCTCGATGACGGTCGTGGCGTCCTTGAGCGCCGGCGACATCGACCTGTCGCGCGCCCGCGCCGAGGGCGCGCGGCTGCTGCGGGCGTTCCTCGACTACGCCGAGCGGGGGCCGCGGGCGCTGGCCGAGGCCGTGACGGCCGCCGACGCGGGGGGGTTTGACTCGCCGTTCGAGCGCGAGGTGTTCGAGGAACTCCAGCGCCGCGGGCTGACGCTGCACAAGCAGGTCGGCTGCGGCGGCTTCAAGATCGACATGGCGGTCGTCGATCCGGTCGGCCGGGGCCGCTACGTCCTCGGCGTCGAGTGCGACGGGGCGACGTACCACTCGTCGGCCACGGCCCGCGACCGCGACCGGCTCCGGCAGTCGGTCCTGGAGGGCCTGGGCTGGCGGCTGTGCCGGGTCTGGTCCACCGACTGGCTGCGTAACCGCGACAAGCAAGTGCAGCGTGTCATGGCCGCGCTGCAGCCGACGGCCCCCCCCGTCACGCCGCTCGCCGCAGTCGACGTGTCCCCGGCGGCGACCCCCGCGCCCGTCGCCGCCCCGACGCCCCCGCCCGCGTACCTCGACATCGAAGACGTGCCCGAGGCGGCGATCCTGTCCGCCGCCTTCGCCATCGTGACGGCCTGCGGCGCGACCGAGCCCGAGGACTTGTACGGGGCGGTCGCCCGCCGGCTGGGCTTCAAGCGGCTGGGGGCGAACATCCGCAAGCGGGTCGAGCGGTCGGTCGTCCAACTGGCCCGCGACGGCAAGCTGGAGCGACAACCCGACGGCCGCTGGGGGGGCGTCGCGGTCGCCCTCACCAAGAGTTAACGCTCCGCGTCTGGCCGCCCTGGTTGGCGTCACTTCGCGCGAGTCATACGGCCTTGTGCCGTTGGACACTCTTCGGCGTCAGCGTCGGGAACGGGTAGGGGACCAGCAGGCGGCCGGCTCCGATCTGCCGGTTCGTGTTGCGGCTCCGGACCTCGTACCCCGCCCGCCGGAGGAACTGCGAGAAGTCGGCGACCTCGGGAGTCGGGAGGCCCCAAGCGGCCCCCAGGTGCCGGGCCGTCTGGGTCGCGCCGACGCCCTGGCCCGCCACGACCCGCGCGAGCGCTTTCCAGAACTGATTCGGCCTCCGGCGGATCCCGAACGCCAGCCGGCAACTCACCGACTGCGGATTGCGGTAGAAGCCGTTGAGTTGGACGAGGTCGGCCAGGCCAGTCAGGCGCGGCAGTTCCGCGTCGAGGGCGCGCCAGGCGGACGCGAACACCAGCGGGTCGAGCCGGTCGCCCGACAGGTCGATCCTCCCGACGCCCGCCGGCCAGGACTTGGCGTCTAGCGGCGTCAGCGTCACGCTGAACGCGGGCGGGCCTCCGGCACTCGCCACGGAAAGGTGCCAGTGCCCCCTCGACCCGCCGAGCCGGAACGTGAGCGCGCCCCGCCCGTCGCCCTCGGTCAGCCCGAAGTCGGGGGAGACCGTCGCCCGGTAGACCCGCGCCGCCCACTCGGCCGCGGGCGCGGGGCCCGGGCCCGGACCCCGCGCCGCCGCGGCCTTGGCGTGGTACACCCCCGTGAGGAGTCGCTTCCGCCCGCGGAACCCGAGCCGGTCGGCGGGGTCGAGCAGCGGGAGCCGGAACGGCAGGGGGGTGTCGAACACCTGCGTCAGGACAGCGAGGGCGAGGATTCGCGCGAGCTGGCACGGCACGGCGTTGCCGACCTGGGCGTTCACCTCGCCCTTGTTGCCGCAGAGCCCGTAGTCGTCGGGGATGGTCTGGAGGCGCTTCCGCTCGCCGACGGTGAACGGCCGGGAGTCCCAGTGGAACGGCCCCGTGAACCCGCCCTCGTGCGCCTTCAGCGTCCGCGCGGGGGCGTCCGGGTCGGCCTTGTAAAGGAAGTCGGAGAACTTCGACCGCCAGGCGAACGCCGGCCGCGGGTGGCCGAGTCGGGCGGTGTGGAAGGCGTAGTTGAGGCCGGGGGGGATGCTCGGGAGCAGGTGGCCGTACCGGCCGCCGACCGTCGCCGCGAGCGAGGCGTCACTGACCGCGACCCCCCGCACGGCGGCCCCGGCCGGGTAGTGGCCCTTGGAGCCGGGCGAGTCCGGCCCGTGGGTCGGTGCGGGGAACCGGAAGCGGCGGCGGAGGTCGGCCCGGACGCCCACCAGGATGACCCGCTCGCGGTGCTGGGGCACGCCGTAGTCGGCGGCGTCCAGGACCCGGTACGCGACCTCGTAGCCGGCCCCCGCGAAGGCCGCCAGCATCTCGGCCCACGCGCGGCCGGCGTTCGCGCCGGTGACCCCGGCGACGTTCTCGAACAGGAACGCCATGGGCTTCAGACTCCCCAGCAGGCCGATGTAGGAGCGAAAGAGCGTGCCGCGGTCCTCGTCGGTGCCGTTGACCCCCTCGGCCCGCCGGCCGGCCGCCGAGAACGACTGGCACGGCGGGCAGCCCAGGATGAAGTCGTACCGGGGGACAACTAAGGGCC
>JANXTD010000882.1 GCA_025352585.1 Fimbriiglobus sp. | reverse complement strand
CGCGGGCGGGCGCTACTCCGCCTCGTACACAATCTCGGCGAGCTTGCCCAAAACTAGCCCCTCGCGGCGCGGCTTGACGCCCTTCGGCAGCGGCACGTCGTTGACGAACACCGCGAACACCAGCTCGCGCCCCGACTTCGTCGTCATCGTCCCGGCCAACGCCTTACTGTTCAGGTGCGTGCGGCCGTTCGCCTCGTCGTCCCAGAAGTACGTCCCGGACTTCGCGCGGACCTTGCCGAGCGCTGCACTCGTTTTGGGCACCACCGTGGCCAGCGTGCCATCGACGCCCAACACCGGCAGGCAGGCCTCGAACGCCGGCCAGTCGGGACGCTTCTTCAACGCCTGGAGCAACTGCACCGTCGAGCGCGGGGTGACGTGGTCGGCGCGCGAGCCGCCCGCGCCGCCGCCGAACGACACCGCCGCCATGTCGAGGCCGAGGCCCTTCAAAATCTTGCCCTCTTCGAGCATCCCCTCGCGCAGCGTCGTCTTGCCGGCCTTGGCCCCCACCAGGCACGGCAGCGTGCTGGCGTAGAGGTTGTGGCTCACTTTGAGCGTGATTTTCAGCACGTCGATGAGCGGTTCGGACTGGTACGACGCGACCACCGGCAGGTCCTCGTAGTCGGCCTTGCCCTCCGGTAGCGCGGCGTTCGGAGCCTGGAACAGCGCGGCGTCCACGCGGACGCCTTCACGCCGCAAGGCCTCGATCAGTAGCGTCCGGGCGAACTCGGCGGGCCGTTCGATGGCGATTGCGGAGACGATCGGCTTGCTCCCCAGTGGGATGCTGCCGCGGAGGACGTACGCGGCGGGGTCGGTGCCCGGCTCGCTCATGGTGACCTTGCTGCCCTTCACGCCGGTGCGGACCAGGATGTCGCCGCGCAGGTACGCCGACTCCGGGCGAACCGTGATTTTTGCCGGGTCGCCGACGGCCTCGCCGGGGGTGATGACCAGGTCGATCATGTTGTCGTTGACCATCACGGGGCTGACCGCGGCGGGGCCGCTGCCGGTGCCGCGTGCCGGGGCGAAGAGCCGCGCGTCGATCAGCACCTCGCCCCCGACGTGCGTAATCCCCGCGGCCTTGACCTGCTTCGCCAGGGCTTTGAAGGCGTGTAGCGGGTCGGTGTCGGTGACCTCGGCCTCGGGGGTAAGGCCGTCGGTGTAGGTGTGGTCGTTGTCCCGGTACGCCGTCGTGCCGTCGGCGGCGCGGCGGCCGCCGAAGGTCACGTCGCCCTGCGCGACGAGGACCAGGTCGCCGTCGAGCTTGCCGGCCTTCGAGACCGTGCCGCGGCGGTGCAGGGGGGTGACGAAGCGGTGGTCGGCACCGTACGCCACCATCGCCGCGCCGCAGGTGAACAGCTTCGTCACGCTCGCGGGGCAGAAGAACAGGTCGGCGTTCTTGGCGTAGACGACCTCGCCCGACTTGGCGTCCACGAACAGCAGCCCCCAGCGGCTGTGCGCGTAGTCCGGCCCCTCGGTCACCGCGGCGATCTTGGGGCCGAGCGCGTCTTGCGCCGACAGCGCTTGCGCGAAGAGTAGGACGACCAGGCAGGGGCAGAGTCGGGGCACGTCGCACCTCGGGTTGAGTTCGGGAGGTGGCGATTGTCATTCACGGCCGCGCCGATTGCAAGCCCTTGACGCACCGACGCCGGTGGCTAGGCTTTCCCGGTTGGGCGCACCGCCGCGCCCGGAGTTTCTCCCTCAACGATGGACGGACCGGTATGCCCGCGACGTGTGTGGTTGGCCTCCAGTGGGGCGACGAGGCCAAGGGCAAAATTGTCGACCTCCTCTCCGACGACCACGACTTCGTCGTCCGCTACAACGGCGGGGCCAACGCCGGGCACACGATCGTCTGGGGCAGCCGCACCTTCAAGCTCTCGCTGCTGCCGACGGGCATCCTGAAGTCGAAAGTCACTTCGGTCATCGGCAACGGCGTGGTGATCTACCCGCCGCGGCTGCTCGAAGAGATCGACCAGCTCCTCGAAGCGAACGTCCCGGTCGGGGCCAACCTCAAGGTCAGCGACCACGCCCACGTCATCTTCCCGTACCACATGGAAGAAGAGCGCGTCGTCGAGAGCGCCGGCGACGGCGGGGCCATCGGCACGACCGGCCGCGGCATCGGGCCGTGCTACCAGGACAAGGTCGGCCGCCGCTTCGCCATCCGCGTCGGCGAACTGCTCGACCCCAAGCACCTGCAAGAGCGCCTCAGCTACGTCGTGCCGTACAAGAACCGCTTCATCCACGCCTTGACTGCCGGCAGTAAGCACACCTCGAAGGCGTTCGAGGCGTCGGCCATCGCCGACGAGTACAGTCGCTACGCCGAGCGTCTGCGGCCGTTCGTCTGCGACACGACACGCCTGTTGCACGACGGCCTCAAGGCGTCGAAGAAAATCCTCTTCGAGGCGGCGCAAGGCAGCCTGCTCGACGTGGACCACGGCACTTACCCCTACGTGACTAGCAGCAGCAGCTTGCCGGCCGGCATCTGGGGCGGCTCCGGCGTGCCGTCGAAGGTCTTGACGCGTACCATCGGCGTCGTCAAGGCTTACACGACGCGGGTTGGCCGCGGGCCGTTCCCCACCGAACTCGACGACGGCCCCGACGGCCTCGGCGAGCGCATCCGCCGCGTCGGCCGCGAGTACGGCACCGTCACCGGCCGGCCGCGCCGCACCGGCTGGCTCGACGGCGTTGCCCTCGCCTACACGACGATGCTGGCCGGCGTGGACGAGTTCTCGCTGATGCTCCTCGACGTGCTCAGCGGCATCGGCGACCTGAAAATCGCCACGGCTTACGACCTCGACGGCGAACGCATCACGCACTTCCCCAGCGACGCGCACGTTTTGGCCCGCTGCAAGCCGGTCTACGAGACGCTGCCCGGCTGGGCCGAGGACTTGACGAAGTGCCGCAAGGCGAGCGACTTGCCGGCGAACTGCCGCCGCTACATCGACCGGGTTGCCGAGACGCTGGGCGTGCCGGTGATGGTAGCGTCGGTCGGCCCCGACCGCGACCAAACGATCCCCATGAAGTGAGCATGCCGCGCCCCGACCACGACCCGCGCGCCTACGCCACCGGCGTGGGCCTCGACTTCGACAAACTGCCGCGGCACGTCGCCGTGATCATGGACGGCAACGGCCGCTGGGCGCAGCAGCGCGGCCAACCCCGCCTCGACGGCCACCTGAAGGGGGCCGAGGTCGTCCGCAGCACGGTCACCGAAGCCTGCCGGCTCGGCATCGGCCAGTTGACGCTGTACTGCTTCAGCGCTGAGAATTGGAAGCGGCCGGCCGACGAAGTGTCGTGCCTGATGGAACTGCTGAAGGCGTACTTGCTCGACGAGCGCGCGCTGATTCAGGCCGAGAACATCCGCTTCCGCGTGATCGGCCGGCGCGACCACATCCCCGCCGAAGTGCTGACCGAGATGGACCACAACACGGCGTTGAGCGCCGGCAACACCGGCCTCACGCTGTGCCTGGCGATCAACTACGGCAGCCGCGCCGAGATCGTCGATGCCGTGCGGGCGCTGGCCACGCGCGTCGAGCGTGGCTTGCTCGACCCGGCCGCGATCGACGAGGCGGCGGTCGATGCCGCGCTGTACACCGCGGGGATGCCCGACCCCGACTTGCTGATCCGCACGGCCGGCGAGATGCGCGTAAGCAACTACCTGCTGTGGCAAATCTCCTACGCCGAACTCTGGGTGACGCCGCTGGCCTGGCCCGACTTCGAGCCGGCGGTGTTCCGCGACGCCCTGAGCGACTTCGCCGGCCGTAACCGCCGCTTCGGCGGACTGACGAACACCCAAGGGGCGGCGGGGTAACCGATGCTCCGCTACCGCCTGCTCACTGGGACGCTCCTCGCCGTCGGCCTCGCCGCCGAACTCGTCGCCGACGCCCCACTCACGCCGTACTTCCCGATCCTGTTCGCGTTGGCGATGCTCTGCGGCGTCGTGACGTGCTCCGAACTCGTTGCGCTCTTACCGGCGGAACATCGCCCCGACCGCTCCGCCGTCGTGCCGGGCGTCCTCGGCGTGCTGGCGTCGAACTGGTACGCGCCCGTGTTTTCGCCCGCCACCGGGCCGTGGCCGCCGGTCGTCGTCACCTTCGCGCTGGTCGTGCTGGCGGCGTTTCTGCACGAATTGTACCACTACCGCGGCCCCGGCAACGTCGTCGTGCGGCTGGCGATGACCACCTGGGTCGTGGCGTACCTCGGGTTGCTGCCGAGCTTCTTGCTGAAGTTGCGCTGGTTCGACGGCGACCCGACGCATACCGGGTGGCTCCTGATGCTCGTGATCTTCGTGCCGAAGTGCGGCGACATCGGGGCGTACTTCACTGGCCGTCTGATCGGTCGCACGCCGTTCAGCCCGCTCATCAGCCCCAAGAAAACGTGGGAAGGTTTTTTCGGCGGCGTGGCCCTGTCGGCGTTGACCGCCGTCGGCATCGACGCCGTCGTGCCGATCTTCCGCCACGGACCCGTCGAGGCGGTCGCGTTCGGCGTCGTGGTGGGGACGGCGGGGGTTCTGGGCGACTTGGCGGAGAGCCTTGTCAAGCGCGACGGCGGGGCGAAAGATGCCTCACGGCGACTGCCGGGCTTCGGCGGCCTGCTCGACGTGATGGACTCGATCCTGTTCGCGGCACCGGTGGCGTACCTGTGGTTGGCGCGGAATTGATGCTCGCAATCGCGCCCGGCTGCCGACAGATTCGCTGAACCCCCGCGCCGTCGCCGTGTCCGTGCCGTGCAGAGTTCTGGCCCCGTCAGGAGATGCGATGACCGAGACGCCGACGATTTCGCACAGCCTCACCCTCGACAGCCGCGAGGAGGCGACGGTGCTGTTCGGCCCGCGCGACAACTACCTGCGGAGCATCCGCGACGCGATCGGCGTGCGGCTCGTCGCCCGCGGCGACACCGTCCAACTCGACGGCACCGCGGAGCAGGTCGGCCAGACGGAGCGCGTCTTCGCCCAACTCCGCACCGTGCTGCGCAAGCAGGCCCGCCTGACGGCCGACGACGTCAAAACGGTCCTCGACGTGATCAAGGGCGGCGAGGCCCGCACCGGGTCGCTGACGATGGGCACGAACGAGTCGGGCAAGTACATGCGGCCGCGCACCGACGGGCAGGGGCGCTACGTCCAGGCGCTCAAGGCCCACGACATCGTGCTCGCCGTAGGCCCGGCCGGCACGGGCAAGACGTACCTGGCCGTCGCCTGGGCGGTGACGCTGTTGAGGGCCGGCACCGTCAAGAAGATCGTGCTGGTGCGCCCGGCAGTCGAGGCCGGCGAGAAACTCGGCTACCTGCCGGGCGACCTGATCATGAAGATCAATCCGTACTTGCGGCCGCTCTTCGACTCCCTGAACGACATTCTCGACGTGGAGATCGTCAAGAAGTACATGGAGAGCGACATCATCGAAATCCTGCCGCTCGCCTACATGCGCGGCCGGACGTTGTCGAACGCCTGCATCATTTTGGACGAGGGGCAGAACGCGACCGTCAACCAGATGAAGATGTTCCTGACGCGCATGGGGCACCAGTCGAAGATCGTCGTCACCGGCGACATGACGCAGGTCGATTTGCCGCGGACCGTGCGCAGCGGCCTGGCCGACGCGGTCCACCGCTTGCGCAACATCGAGGGCATCTGCATCATGCACTTGGACGAGGCCGACATCGTCCGCAACCCGCTGGTGGCGAAGATCGTCACCGCCTACGACGACGAGGCCAAGCCCCGCAAGACGACGACGGCGTGAGTGCGGCGGGGTCTACGAGAAACGCCGCGGGGGTTGCCCCCGCGGCGTTCGTGTCGGTCCAGCGACCGGGGTTACTTGGCGGCCGGCATCAGCACGCCGTCGATGACGTGGATGACGCCGTTCTTGCACTTGATGTCCGTCTTGACGACGTTGATGACCTTGTCGCCCTTAACGAGGGTGACCTTGTCGCCTTCGACGGTAACGGTGTAGCCGTTGACTTCCTTGCCCTTCATGGCGACGACGTCGGCGGCCATGACGGCCTTGTCCTTGACGACGTGAACCATGAGGATCTTGGTGAGCAGTTCCTTGTCGGCGAGCACCTTCGTGAGGGTCTCTTCTCCGAGGGCCTCGAAGGCCTTGTCGGTCGGGGCGAACACGGTGAACGGGCCGGCCCCCTTGAGGGTGTCCACGAGGTCGGCGGCCTTGACGGCGGCGACGAGCTTGGTGAACGACTTGGCACCGACGGCGGTGTCCACGATGTCCATTTCGGCGGCCTTGTCTTCGGCGAACACGAAGGCCGGGGCGACGAGGGCGAGGGCGGCGGCGAGGCTCAACAGCTTCTTGAACATAGGTGCTTTCTCAGACGCAGACGTGAGGGTGACGCCGGGAGAAGTTCCGCGACGCAGGACATTCATACGCAGGCGGTGACGGCCCGAATCCACCCGAACCGGTTTTTTCGGCCAGAATTGTCTGGAGTTGCGAACCTTCGCGCCAACTTCACGCCCGCCGTTGAGAAGCCGGGCGGCCGGGGTAGAATGTGCCGGCCCCGCCGCGCAGCTCAGGACGTATCGATGGCAATTGCTTCCCAGGACGGGAACCCGGTCACGCTCTTCGAGATCGACTACTTCCCCGGCTTCGGCCCCAGCCTCTTCCGGCCGGCCGGCGAGGTGCCCCTGAGCCGGCGCGTCCGGGCCAAGGGCGAGGCCAAGTTGAAGTCGGCCGTCCGCGAGCACGCCCCGCGCCGCCCCGGCGTCTACGGCATGCTCGACGCCAAGCAGCGCGTCATCTACGTCGGCAAGGCCAAGAACTTGCGGGCGCGGCTGCTGAGCTACTTCCGCGAGAACAGCCGCGAGCACAAGGCCGGCAAGATTATCGGCTACACCCGCGTCTTAGTCTGGGAGGAGACGCCCGACGAACTCGGCGCGCTGCTGCGCGAGTTGGAGCTGATCCGCCACTTCAAGCCGCGCTACAACGTGCAGGGAATGCCGGGGCCGCGCCGCTACGTCTACCTCTGCCTCGGCCGTAAGCCGGCCCCCTACGCGTACCTGACCCGCGACCCCACCGGCAAGGAGACGGCCGCGTACGGCCCCCTCGTCGGCCGCGGCCGGCTCGACGACGTGGTCCGCCGACTCAACGACTGGTTCCAGCTGCGCGACTGCTCGCAACGCATCCCGATGGTCTTCGCCGACCAACCGGAACTCTTCCCCGCCGACCGCGCCCCCCGCTGCCTCCGGCACGAACTCGGCAGTTGCCTGGCCCCGTGCGTCGGGGCGTGCAGCCGCGCGGCGTACCAGGTCAAGGTGCGGGCGGCCAAGGCGTTCCTCGACGGCCACGACCGCACGGTCCTCAACGAACTCACGAAGAGGATGCGGATGGCGTCGAACGAACTGCGCTTCGAGCAGGCCGTCGCCATCCGGGACCGCTACGTGCCGCTGGCGTGGATCGACGAGCGGCTGACGTTCCTGCGCACCGCCCGCGAGCAAGGCTCGTACGTCTACCCGCTGGCGTGCGAGGACGGCCGCATCACGTGGTACCTGATCCACGCCGGCGAGGTGCAGGCGGCGATCCGCGAGCCGCGGACCCCCGACGCCCGCGCCGCCGCGGCGGAGGTGATGCGCGGGGTGTTCGCCGCCGACGCGGGCCGGGCGGAGTTGACGTACAAGACCGTCGATAGCGTGCTGCTGGTCCACGCCTGGTTCCGCAAGAACGCGACCGAGCGGGCGAAACTCGTCTCGGCGACGGTTGCGATTGCGGCGTGCGTTGAGGCACCGACTTAGCGCACGTCCACCAGCGTGACATCGACGCCGGGCACGCCGGCGAGGACGGCGTCGAGCGCGGCGCGGCGGAACAGTCGCCGGTACCACGGCCGCTGCGACCGGCCCAGCACGACGTGCGTGATGCGGTACTCCGCGACGAACCCGGCCACGGCCGCGGCGAAGGTCGGGCCGCTGAACGGCATGGCGATGCCGCCGAGTTGTTGGCCCAGGGCGAGCGAGTCGCTGACCTGCCGCTGCGTCGCGGCGTCCACCCGCTCGACGCTCTCACCGGGGGTCTTGACGTAGACGGCGTACCACGGGGCGTTGAAGCGGTCGGCCAGCCGGGCCGCCTTGCGCAACAGCCGCGACGGGTTGGGGCCGCGCGAACTCACACACACCATGACGCGGTCGGAGCCGTTGTCAACCGGCCCGCCGCGCTTCTTCTGCCGTTGCCGGTCGAGCGCGGCGGCGATCTCTTCGAGCGCCAGTTCCCGCAGCCGGCTGAGGTTGTCGCCGGTGAAGAAGTGCGCCAGCGACTTTTCGACGCGCTCCGCCGGATAAACCTTGCCCTGCTTGAGCCGCTCCTGCAAGTCCTCCGCGGAGAGATCGACGTTGACGATCTGGTCGGCCTCCGCCAGCACGTAGTCCGGCACCCGCTCCTTGACCTTCACCCCGGCGAAGCGCTCGATCACGTCGTACAGGCTTTCGAGGTGCTGCACGTTCATCGTCGTGACGACGTGGATGCCCGCGCGCAACAGGTCTTCGACATCTTGATACCGCTTGCCGCGGCGGCTGCCGGGGGCGTTGGTGTGGGCCAGCTCGTCCACGAGCGCGACCGTCGGCCGGCGGGCCAGCACCGCCTCGGCGTCCATCTCGTCAAGGGTCACGCCGCGGTACTCCAGTTTCCGGCGCGACACGACTTCGAGGTCGGTCAGTTGGGCCAGCGTGTCGGCGCGGCCGTGCGCCTCGACGACGGCGACGACGACATCGACGCCCTGCCGCTTGAGCCGCTGGCCCTCTTGCAGCATCTCGTACGTCTTGCCCACGCCGGGGGCGAAGCCGAGGTAAACCTTGAGCCGCCCGCGCTGCTGATCCCGGATCAGACTCAAGAATTGTTCGGGGGACTTGGTGGCAGTGTTTTGCATAAGAGTGCAGAGGTCATAGTGCAGAGTGCAGAGTGAAAACCGCAGAGAATCAAGAGCTATCGCCTCGACTTGGCGGTGTTGATAGAGGCGACTAACATCGCTTTGATTTGGCCGGCCTCGTCGAGGAGGTCTGCGAGCCGGGTCGCGGGGACGGTGTCGCTCTCCGTGAGGAGTTCCAGCCAGTATTGTGTCTCGCCGAGTTCCATGAGCGCGATCTCCAACTTCGTGACGAACTCCGCCGTGCTTCGGGCGTGACAACCTTCGCGGTAGTTCGCTCCGACCGAAGTCCCCGACCGCAACACCTGCTTCCCGAGCACCCGAGCCACCTCAGTCTTAGGCAACGCCGTGAACATGCGAATAACTCGGATAGCGAACGCCTTAGTCCGCACCTCCAACACACTGCTGGCCACGGCTTTTGCCTCGTTTTCACTCTGCACTCTGCACTATGATATCTGCACTCTTGAGTCTTATAGT
>JANXTD010000876.1 GCA_025352585.1 Fimbriiglobus sp. | reverse complement strand
ATCGGCTCGTGGTTTACGGCACCGGCACCAGCGATGGCTTTGACGCACTGGTGGAAAGCACCACTCAAGTCTGCGATTTCAAGGTGAGCAAACTAGCCGCGGGCACCGGACCCAGCGACCACGACTCGTTCTACCGCAAGAAAATCCCCGTGCTGTTCTTCTTCACCGGCACGCACAAGGACTACCACCGTCCCAGCGACACGCCGGACAAGATCAACCTGGCCGGCATGGCCAAGGTCGTCGCGTTCGGCGAGGAGTGCGTCGGCCACTTCGCCACGGTCGCCGAAAAGCCGAAGTACCTCGTCACCAAGGGCGGCTGGGCCGACCCGACTGAGGAGAAGGGGCCGAAGTCGTCGCGGCCGTCGATGCCGAAGCTCGGCATCATGCCGGGCAACTACGAGGCGACCGACGGCGGCGTCCTGGTCGAGGAGTTGACCCCCGGCGGCGCGGCCGAGAGGGGCGGCGTCAAGTCGAAGGACGTGGTCGTGTCGATCGGCGGCAAGGAGGTCAAGAACATCGAGGGCTACATGACCGCGATGGCGGCCCAGAAGGCCGGCGTCGAGGTCGAGGTGGTCGTGCTGCGTGGCGAGAAGAAGGTCACGCTCAAGGTGACGCCGAACCCGTAACGCCGAAGTCTCGGTACGGCGGGGGCGCGCGGCGGTCGCGCGCTGGTATAATCCCCGGACCTTGCCCTCCTGCCCGTGACCCAGGGACGCACCCGACTCATGGACGCTCCGATCTTCGCCACGTCGCCCGGCCTGCGCCTGCCCGACGCCCAGCCGCCCGGCCCCCCGGCCGACGCGGCCTTGCTGTTGCGCCACCTGCTCGAAGTGCAGCGCGAGCAACTCGCGGTGCTCAAGGCGCAGCAGGCGAACGCCGACAAGGCGGTCGCCGGGTTGATGCGGCAGATGGTCGAGGTGCAGAAGGAGCAACTCGCCGTCCTGAAGGCCCAGCAGGTGGCCGCCGACTCGCAGAGTCGGTGGCGGGGCTTCCTGGCGCGGTGGGGCGAGGAGTTCCCTCACGTCGGCCAGCACTGCAAGGAGGTGTTGCCGCTGGTCGAGCGGGCCTACCTGGCGCTGATTCAAGAGTTGACGGACAAGTTGCGCGACGAGGACACGGAGATCGGCAGCGAGTTCGGCCTGGGCGAGTTCCTCGACCGCTACGGCATGCGGCTGAGTCAACTCGGCTCGGTGCTGAGCCAGCTCGGCCCGATCGCCGACGCCGCGTCGCCGGAGTCGCCGAAGTGACGGCGGCGAGTAACCTTCTCCAGTCGCCGTGACGGGCCGCGGCCCCGGCGTCTCCCCCCTCCTCGATTCGACAAGGCGAACGGCTCCCCGTATGGAACTCCCCGCCACTGACCTCCAGCGGATCCGCGAACTCTACAGTCTCGGGCAGTATCGCCAGGCGCACGCCGTCGGCGTGGCCCACGCCCCGGCGCGCGACTGGTGCGGCGCGCCGTCCCGGTTGCTGGCCGGGCGGCTGGCGATCCAACTCGGGGCACCGCGGCTGGGGCACCAACTGCACCTCGCGGCGTTCCGCGAGTTCCCGGCCAACCTCGAGGCGATCTACTACCACGCCCGCTTCCGCATGGAGCGCTTCGGCCCGCTGTCGGCGTTGCGCTTCGCCCGCCGGCACGACGACTGGTCCGACGCCCCGCCGGGTTTGCGCGCCGACTGGCTCGCCATCCAGGCGCTCATCTACGCCCGGCTGCAAGACTTCGACCGCGCCGAAAAGGCCATCGCCCAGGCGGAGGCCGGCGCGACCGACCGGGCGTGGATTTTCGTCGAACGCGCGTCGGTGCTCGAACTCTGCGAGCGGCCGGTCGAGGCGATGGAGGCGGCCCGCCGGGCGCTCGAACTCCAGCCGTGGTTCCGCCCGGCGGTGCAGTCGGTCGCGCACCTGCTCCAGCGCGACGGCCGCGAGGCGGACGCCGTCGAGTTCCTGCGCGAGGCGCAGCCGCACATCGACGGCGGCGTCATCCCGGCGCAACTCGCCACGTTGCAGTACGACCTGCGCCGCTACGCCGACGCCCGGCGGAGCCTCGACGAGTTCGAGGCGCTGTCGCCGCTCATCGAGGACGAGGTGCGCAAGTGGCTCAGCGCCCGCCGGGCCGACGTGGCGTACCTCTTGGGCGAGCCACAAGTCGCCGCGACGCAGGCCGAAGCCGTGGGCGACGACTTCTACACCCGTTTCGCGACGGCCCTTGCCGTCGCGCCGACGGACCCAGACGGCGACGCCGTCGCGGCCAACCGCCGGCTGCTCGATGTCGATCTGAGCTACGCCAAGACGGCCCCGTCGGCATTGGAGTTACTCGGTCGCCACCACGGCCACGCCGTGCCGGCGGTGCCGGCCGACGCGGCGGTCGAGTTCGACGGCCTGCCGGACGCCGCGGAGCGGGCGCGGCTCGACGCCGGTGGCTGGGCGACCCGCGAGTTCGCGCTGACCCCCGAGATCGCCTTCGACCTCGTCGGCCGCGGGCTTCCGTTTTTGGTGACGCTCGTCGAGACCGGCTACGGCCAGGCGAGGCTGATCATCGGGGCCGACCGCCTGCGTCAGAGCCTGTTCTTCGTCGAAGGCTCCGAGCGCCGGCCCGGCGAAGCCCCGTTCTCCGTACTGTCGGAGCGCTACAAAGCGTTCGGCCCGCGTTGCCTCGCCGCGGTCCCGGCCGCCGACGCCGCGAAGCTCGACGGGCTGAGTTTCCCCGACGCCGCGGAGTACGACCGGCTTTACGCGGTGCAGACGGCTTTGAGTGCCCACGACTACGGCCGCGCCCGGTCGTGCGTCGAGGCGTTCGTGGCGGCTCACCCCGGCCACCGGCTCGCGAAGTTCGCGGCGTTGGCGTACGCGCGGGGGACGCACCACCCGGTGCTGCAACTGCACGCCGCCGAGGACTTGCTGCTCGACTTCCCCAAGGACTCAACCCTCGTGCTGTCGCGGGCGTCGGCCCTGCGCGACCTGGGCCGCATGGGCGAGCGGC
>JANXTD010000708.1 GCA_025352585.1 Fimbriiglobus sp. | reverse complement strand
CCGCAAGACTGGAGCGGTCGAAAACGCTTCCCAAGTGGAGCCTCGTGATTCACCCCGTCAGCGGGTAGGGTATTTCCCACGGGTTGCCTTAGGCCGGGAAGAACTTCGGCACGTTGACGTTATAGTACTCGGCTTCGAGGTACTCGAGCGCCAGGGCGAAGTTCAGGATGGCGATGTCGTTGGTGCGCGACGGGGTCGTGCTGAACGCCAGGGGCGGCCCGCCATTGAGGTCCGTGATGAACGGGCCGGCGAGGTTGATGACTTGTTGGGCCGTCAGCGCCATCTCGAAGTCCTCCTCCACCCCGAACACGTTGATCGTGGAGAGGTTGTTGAGGAGGGTGTTCAGGTAGCCGGCGTGGCGGGCCTCGATCAAGGCGATCGAGGCGGCGGCCCCCAAGAAGGAGCGGTTGAAGATGATCGGGGCGGCCCCGGTGTACGCGCCGCAGCCGGTGTTCTCCAGCGCGTTCGAGGTCGTGATGAACGACCGCAGGTCCGGCTGGGCGATGTTCTTGAAGTTCGGCTTCGGGCGGGCGGCCGCGCCGAGGGCGTTGACCAGGAACGCGACGTGCGAGTTCTCGTCGTCCTGGATCGCCTTGAAGGCGCGCTTGTTGAAGCCGGGGAACAGGTTCGGCACGGTGCCGGGGCCGGCCGCGGCGGTCGCGCCGGTGGCGACCAGGCCCGTGGCAGCGGCGACCATCGTGGCCCCCGCCTTCACGAACGAGCGGCGGTCAGTGCCCGCGGGGGCGGCGGTCTTCGGATCGGTCATGGGAAGCAACTCCACAAGGGAAGGAAAGAAGTCGAAAGCCCGAGGCCGATCGGCCCAGGGCGCGAGGGCGGCTAACCCGGAGGGTTAGCCCACGAACACCCCGCCCCGGAAGGCGGCGTCGTAGGCGTTGAAGCTGAAGGCC
This sequence comes from Fimbriiglobus sp., assembly GCA_025352585.1. Lineage (GTDB taxonomy): Bacteria > Planctomycetota > Planctomycetia > Gemmatales > Gemmataceae > Fimbriiglobus. The sequence continues at coordinate 1,179 of JANXTD010000708.1, read as the reverse complement.
TGGACGGCCGTGCCGGACTTGAGGCTGTAGAGCCGCACCTGCGGCACGCCGCCCGGCCCGGCCGCCGTCACGATCCTGTCCGTGCCGTCCGCCCCGAAGGCGGTCGTGGCGACCCGGACGCCGCCGGTGGCGGTGGCGTCGAAGGCGAAGAACGCCGGGGCCAGCTGGGTCGAAGTCGTTCCGCTGAAGGCCCGGACATCCGGCCCGCCGCCGATGCCGGCCCCCGTCACCACGTCGTTGAGGCCGTCGCCGTTCACGTCACCCGATGCGACGTTGACCCCGTTGCGGAAGTTGGGGTCGTAGGCGAAATAGTCCGCGACGGAATTCTGCGTCGCGGCGCCGATGGTGCCGCCCGCGAAGATGCGGACGCGCGGCCCGCCGCCGAAGCCGGCCCCGGCGATCACGTCGGCGAACTTGCCGCCGGTGAGCGTGCCCGCGCCGACGTTGACGCCGCCGCGGAAGGTGTTCTCGTAGGCGAAGAAGTCGGCGATGCCGACTTGCGTGGTGCCGCTGATCCCGTCGCCGCTGAGGACGCGAACCCGCGGGCCGCCGCCGACGCCGGAGCCGACGAGGACGTCCGCGAAGCCGTCGCCGTTCACGTCGCCCGTGGCGACGTTGACGCCGCCGGTGAAGGTCGATTCGTAGGCGAAGAAGTCGGCGATCGTGGCCTTGCTGCTGCCGTCCACGACGACGACCCGCGGGGCACCGCCGACGCCGGTGCCGACGACGATGTCATCGACGCCGTCGCCGTTCACGTCGCCCGTGGCCACGGTGACGCCGCCCAGGAAGGTCGATTCAAAGGGGGTGAAGCTGAACACCGCCGCGCCGGTCGTGGCGTTGTAGACGTTGACCACCGGCGCCCCGCCCTGGCCCGCGCCGGTGGCGAAGAACCTCCTGGCCGGCGTCTGGGCCGGGTCGGTACCGGTAACGGCCGGGATGGTCGCGGTCACTGTGGGGGTCGCCCCCAAGGTCGCCCCACCGGTCGGGGCGCTCAGGGTGACGTTGAACGTCTTCGCGGGCGAGGTCTGGGCCGGGCCACCGGGCAGCGACACGAAAATGTTCTGGCTTGTCACGCCGGGACCGAACGTGAGTGTGCCGTTGGTCGGCGCGTAGTCCACGCCGGCAACGGCGGTGCCGTCCGAGGTGGCGAAGTTGACAGTCGCCGGGAGCGACGAGTTG
>JANXTD010000705.1 GCA_025352585.1 Fimbriiglobus sp. | reverse complement strand
CGCGGTTGCCCGAGCGAACGCAGGAAGATGCCGAGCAGCACCAGCACGCCGGCCCGCGTGAAGGCGTGGAGGGTCGTACGCCAGCGCGGCTGGTTGAACTTGGCCCGCGCGGCCAGCGAGAACGGCAACGCCACGCCGACGAGGAACGTGAACGACGGCTGGATCAGGTCGTGCAGCGTGCAGCCGAGCCACTCGACGTGCGACTGCTGCCGGCCGAGGACTTGCCACAGGTCGCTCTCGGGGAACGCCGCGGCGACCTTCGGCAGGTTCAAGACTTCCGCGAGCATCAGCAGCATGACGAGGCCGCGGTAGGCGTCGATCGAGGTCAGCCGCGGCGACGGGTCGGGGGGTAGCGAGGTTTTGCCGGCGGCCATGCGCGTCGTCCCGGTGGGTAGGTGGTGCTACCGTAGGACGTTTGGCCGGGGCGGCGCGGGGCGGGGGTAACAACGAAAGCAGGCCGCGAAGTCCGCCCCGGCGTGAACCGGGGGCAGACGTTCGCGGCCCAATCGACCTGGTGGGGTCACGATCAGGTGGTCGCGCCGAGGGACGAGCCGACGCGGCTGAATTGCTGGTTGGCGGTCGAGCCGATCGTCGTCACGGCGGCGATGCAGACCACGATGATGAGGGCGAGCATCACGGCGTACTCGACCGCGGTCGGGCCGTCTTCTTTTTTGACGAACGAGACGACGCTTTTGATGAGCTTGTTCACGGTGAACTCCTAGGATTGTCAGGTGCCCGCTGCCGCCGAGGACCGCCCCACTCCGGTTCGGTTCCGCTCGACTCGCCGGTTGCACCCGCGACGACAGACATGTAGATCAGTCCCGGCGGCCGTGCAAACGCCGCAGCCGGAATCGCCGGATTTCCGGGACTTTCCCGCGGCGTCCTCTTCCCACGAAACGACTTTCGGTCAGGACCGTGAATTATGCCCGAGTTGCCCCCCCGCAAGAGCCTCACCACCACCGGCGGACCCGGACGTGCGCCCAACCGGGCGATGCTCCGCGGCGTCGGCTTCCAGGACGACGACTTCGACCGCCCCATCGTCGGCGTGGCGTCGCTGCACAGCGACATCACCCCGTGCAACTCGCACCTCGACCGCCTGGTGCGTAAGGGCATTGAGGGCGTCCGCGCCGCCGGCGGCGTGCCTCAGATGTTCGGCGCGCCCACGGTCTCCGACGGCATCAGCATGGGCCACCTCGGCATGCGCTACTCGCTGGTCAGCCGCGAGGTCATCGCCGACTGCCTCGAAACCGCGTCCGGGGCGATGAACCACGACGGCCTGCTCGCCTTCGGCGGCTGCGACAAGAACATGCCCGGCTGCGTCATGGCGATGGCCCGCCTGAACATCCCCAGCGTGTTCGTCTACGGCGGCAGCATCATGCCCGGCATCGGGCCGGACGGCGAGGACGTCGACATCGTCTCGATCTTCGAGGCGGTCGGGAAGTTCCAGGCCGGCACCATCGACGAGAAGAAGCTGCACAAGATCGAGTGCGCCAGTTGCCCCGGCTCCGGCTCGTGCGGCGGCATGTATACGGCCAACACGATGGCGAGTGCGATCGAGGCGATGGGGCTGAGCCTGCCGTACGGCGCGAGCAACCCGGCGGTGACCGCCGCCAAGGACCGCGAGGCGTTCCAGGCCGGCCGGGCCTTAATGCACTGCGTCGCCGAGAACATCCGCCCGCGCGACCTGATCACGCGCAAGTCGCTCGAAAACGCCTACACCTTCGTGCTGGCCTTGGGCGGCTCGACGAATGCGGTGCTACACCTGATGGCGATCGCCCGCGAGGCCGAGGTCGATTGGACCCTCGACGACTTCGACCGACTCGGGGCCAAAGTGCCGCACCTGGCCGACCTGAAGCCGGGCGGCAAGTACGTGATGTTCGACCTGTACCGCGCCGGCGGCACCCCCGCGGTCCTGCGGGCGCTGCTCGACGCCGGGATGCTGCACGGCGACTGCCCGACGGTCACCGGCCGCACGCTCGCCGAGAACCTCGAAGCGGTCCCGAGCGTCTATGCCAAGACGCAGAAAGTCGTGCGGTCGCTGGCGGAGCCGATGTACGACCGCGGCCACATCGTGATCCTCAAGGGTAACCTGGCCCCCGACGGCGCGGTCGCCAAGATCGCCGGCCTGAAGCAGCGGTCGATCACCGGACCGGCGAAGGTCTTCGACGGCGAAGAGGCGTGTGCGGTCGCCATCGAGCAGCGGCAGATCGTCGCCGGCGACGTGGTCGTGATCCGCGGCGAAGGCCCCGTCGGCGGCCCCGGCATGCGGGAAATGCTCTCGATCACCGGCGCGCTAATGGGGCAAGGTTTGGGCGAGGGCGTCGGCCTGATCACCGACGGCCGCTTCAGCGGCGGCACGCACGGCCTCGTCGTCGGCCACGTCGCCCCCGAGGCGTGGGTCGGCGGCCCGATCGCGCTGATCCACGACGGCGACCGCATCACCATCGACGCCGAGGCGAAGACGATGACCCTGCACGTCAACGACAACGAGTTGGCGAAGCGTCGCGCGACCTGGGTGAAGCCGCCGCTGCGGGTGACCCGCGGCGTCCTGGCGAAGTACGCGAAACTGGCGCGCAGTGCGAGCGAAGGCGCGACGACGGGGTGACGCCACTCAGCCCGCCGCCCGCCGGAGCGCGCGGCGGGCGGGCCTCTCGACCAGGAAGTACGTCCCGAGGCAAGCGAGCGTGATGGCCGCGAGGTACGCCGTCGCGACTGCGACCTTGACCCCTAGCGGCGACGCCTCGAACCGCGTCGCCGGCAGCAGCTTGACGAGGACTTTCTGGGCCAGCGTGTGGCTCAGGTAGAGCGAGTACGACACGTCCCCCAGGAAAACGACTGGCCGCGCCC
>JANXTD010000853.1 GCA_025352585.1 Fimbriiglobus sp. | reverse complement strand
CCCGGCCGCGTCAAGATCGGCATCGACGCCCCGTCGAGTGTCTCGATCGATCGCTCGGAAATCCACGAGCGCAAGGCCCACGAGGAGGCCACGTCGGTCAACATCGCCGACCTCACGGCGATGATCGCCGGCGAGTCCGAGACGATGACCCCGGCCCCGCAGACCTTGCACAACCGCATCAAGGCCCACCGCGCCGCCCGCGTCGCCCCGCCGGCCGTCGATAAGCCTCGGTAGAAGACCCGCACGACCTCGACGCCGGCACTGTGGACCCCACGCGGGGTCCACGGCCCGAGGCCACGCCCCGCCTTTCGACGCACTTCGTCCTTCACGTCGGTCGGTTTTGCGTTAAAGTAGACCCATGGAACGCCTCAACAAGTTTCTCGCCCACGCCGGCGTCGGCTCCCGACGCCACTGCGACTCGCTCATTGCCGCCGGTCGCGTCAAGCTCAACGGCCAGGTCGTCGCCGACCTCGGGGCCAAGGTCGATCCCGTCTTGCAGAAAGTTTCCGTCGATAACCAGCCGGTGAAAACCGAAACGGCCGTGTACTGGGTCGTCCACAAGCCGCCTGGCTACCTCTGTACGAACCACGACCCCAGTGGCCGGCCCCTCGCCAGTGACCTCATCCCCCACGTCGAGCAGCGCGTCTACACGGTGGGGCGGCTCGACGAGGCCAGCGAGGGGATGCTGCTCATGACCAACGACGGGGCGTTGGCCAACTCGCTGATGCACCCGCGCTACGAGGTCGAAAAGACCTACATGGTGCTCGTCGCTGGCAAGCCCTCAACGGACGACCTGCAAAAACTACTCGACGGCGTCTGGCTCTCCGACGGCAAGGTCAAGGCGAAGAGCGTGCGCCGCATCAAGACGCAGGGCGACAGCACCTGGCTGCGCGTCGTGCTGTGCGAGGGCAAGAACCGCGAGATCCGCCGGATGCTGGCCAAGCTCGAGCACAAGGTGCTCCGGCTGAAGCGCATCGCCATCGGCTCAGTGCTGCTCGACCGCCTGCCCAAGGGCAAGGCCCGCAAGATGACGCTGATCGAACTCGGCGAGTTGAACAAGGTCGTGGCGGACAACGAGAAGCGCATCGAGAAGCGGATCGCCGCGGGTCTCGAAGAGCCGTCGGGCGAAGGGAACCCCGGTGCCGCGCCGGTCAAGAAGGTGCGGCCACGGGTGATACCGGGGCCGGGGATCATCCCGCCGCGCGGCCGCACGTCGCGCCCCTACGGCAAGCCGCCCCAAGGCGAAGGCCGCGAAGGCTATCGCCCGCCGACCGGCGGCCCCGACGCGCCCCGCTTCGACGGCCCGCGCTCGGGCGGAGGCCCCGACGGCCCGAAGCGCTTTGACGGCCCGCGCCCGGCGCGACCGGGGGTCAAGCGGCCTAGCCCTGGCGGAAGCGGATTCGGCGGGGGTGCGGGCGGACCACGGCCGGGCCGTCCCGGCGGCAGCCGACCGCCGCGCCCACGTTAACGCCGGGGAACGCCAGCACCGCCGGCCGCACGCGCCGGCCCGATTGGGCGCGGGCGCTCAAAGCGAAGCGGGCCTCGGCGTAGAGTCGGTTCACGTCGCGGCACTGCGGTGCCGAAAACTTCGCCTGGACGACGAGCCGGTACGCCTCGCCGGCCCGGCCGGACTCGCGCAACCCCTCGACGACGACCCGCAGAATCGCCGGCTGACCGGGGGCGAGTTCCGCCGCGCGGAGCAGCAGCTTGCGGCCACGCACAGCCCGGTCGTTGCGCACGAGCGCCCGGCCGTGGGCGGCGAGGTACTTCGGCAAGCCGGGGTTCAGACGGTCGGCGCGGCGGTACGAGTGCAGCGCGAAGCGGTCGGAGCCTTGCGGGTCGCGCTCCCAGGCCAGGCCGAGGTCGAAGTGCGTCTCGGCGTGGCCGGGCGACAGCCGGCGGGCGGCGCGCAGGTGATTGCGCGCGGCGCGGTAGTTCTCGGCGTTAAAGTGCAGTCGCCCGGCGAGGCGGTGGGCCATAGTCGCGAGGCCCACACTCACCGGCGGCCCCCCGGCGGCGTCCGTGCCGTCGAGAAGGGGCCGGAGTGCGGTGAGTGCCTCCCGGCGACGGCCCGCGAGGGCGTGGTCCCTCGACAGGGTCCACGCGGCCTCCAAGAAACTGAGCGTCTTGCTCATCGCGCCGCCTCCTGCGGGTGTTCCTGCCGTGCCGCCCGACGGCCCGCTCCCCCGACGGCCCGCCAATCCTTTGGCGGGCCGAGTGTCGGTCGGCGGCGAACCGTGTGGGCCGGTTGTAGCAGTTGGGACGACTCTTGTGCAAGGGGAAAATTCGCACGGCGGTGCTAGACCGCTCGCGTCAGCAGCACCGTCGCCTGGCAGCCGATCGCCTCGGCGCGCCCGATGTGCCCGACGCGCTCGCCGGTCTTCGCCTTGACGTTCACGTCGGCCACCGGCACGCCAAGCAGTTGCGCCAGGCGGTCGCGGATCGCCAGTTTGACCGGGCCGAGCTTGGGTTCTTGCGCGAACAGCGTCACGTCGAGGTTGCCAATCGCGTACCCGGCGGCGTGCATCTGCGCCAGCGCCGCGTCGAGGAACAGCCGGCTGTCGGCGTTGTGCCACTGCGGGTCGCTGTCGGGGAAGGCGTCGCCGATGTCGCCGAGCGCGAGCGCCCCGAGGATCGCGTCGGTGACGCTGTGCAGCACCACGTCGGCGTCCGAGTGGCCGTCGAGGCCGCGCGGGTGCTCGACGCGGACGCCGCCGAGGATCAGCGGCCGGCCCTCGACGAGCCGGTGCGTGTCGAAGCCGGCACCGATGCGGACCATGGGCGTGACTCCGGGATTGAAGCGGTCTTGTCGGTTTTGTTAGCCGGACGCGCAAGCGACGGGAGCAAAGGTTCCTTGACATCGCCGGTGGGGATCGACTGCTTCGTCTACTTCCACCCGCGTCGTCAACGACCTTTGCTCCCGTCGCTTGCGCGTCCGGCTAACAAAACCGACAAGACCGCTGTCTTACTTCTTCTTGTCGAAGAACGCGTCGAGGTCGTCGGCGAGGTCGGCGAGGTGGACCTTCGTCGCCGCGTCCTTCGCCTTCGGCAGCGCCGCCTTGATCTGCTCCCGCAGCTCCTTGAGCGTCATCCGCGCGACCGCCCGCAACTCCATGCTGCGCCCGCCGCCGCCGTCAATCGTCACCCGGCCGCCGCGGCCGATGGTGATCTCGCCGCCGCTACTCGGCTGCGGGTCGAACTCGGCCTTCAGCACGTCAATGAAGACGCGCTGCTGGTTGCGCTGGAAGGCGTCGATCTTCGGCGCGTCGGCCTTGAGGCTCGCCCAGACGCCGGTCTGCAAGTCGGCGACGAGTTCGGCGATCGTGTACGCCTTGTC
>JANXTD010000816.1 GCA_025352585.1 Fimbriiglobus sp. | reverse complement strand
ACGAAGCCGCGGTCGAGCGCCCGCCGCCGGCGGGTGCCGCGGACCCGCATCCAGCCGCTAGCCATCGCGTCGGAGTACGGCTCGAACTTGCGCATCCACGGCGTCCCCGCGGCCGACGGCGGCGCGATGACCAGCGACCCGGCGAACTCGTGTTTGCGCGACTCGGCGCTCACCGGCTTCGTCTCCGGCAACGCCACGCCGGAGGCCCGATACGCCCGCGTGACGACCTCCGTCGCCCCGTGCAGGTAGATCGGCCCGATGCTCGCATCGACACCGGCCATCACCCGCTGCGCCTTGCCCAAAGCGTAGGCGAAGATGACGCTCGTCTTCTTGGCGTCGCGGTTGGTCCGCCACCAGCGATCGACGCCGGCGAAGATTTCCTCGCTCGTCTCCCAGCGGTAAATCGGCAAGCCGAAGGTCGATTCGGTCACGAACGTGTGGCACTTTACCGGCTCGAACGTCGCGCACGTCGGGTCGGGCGTGACCTTGTAATCCCCCGCGACGACGGCCACTTCGCCCTGGTATTCGAGGCGAATTTGCGCGGAGCCGAGGACGTGCCCGGCGGGGTGCAGCGAGACGGTCACGCCGTTCTCGCGGATCGTCTCGCCGTAGTCGAGGCACTGCAAGTCGATGTCGGCCCCGAGCCGCGTCCGCATCAGGTGCTGGCCCGAGGTCGCCGCGAGGTAGGCCGCACTGCCGGGCCGCGCGTGGTCGGCGTGGGCGTGCGTGATGACGGCCCGCTCGACCGGCCGCCACGGGTCGATGTGGAAGTTCCCCTGAGGGCAGTACAACCCGGCGTCGGTCGTCTGGAGGAGTCGCGTCACGGCGTCGGTCCCATCACTTGCCCGCGTGCAGTTTCGTCAGGAACTTCTCGGCTACGCGGCGGTGCTCGTCCATCTTGTCGCCAAGCTTGTCGCGCATGGCGACCATCACACTCATGCGCGGGTTCTTGGCGAAGAAGTCGGCGTGCTTGTCAATGAATCGCCAGTACAGAGCGTCCCAGATAGCGCACCACGGCCCCTTCTTGTGGTCGCTCATTCGCAACACGTAACTCGAGCCGGAGATGTACGGCTTGGTCGTCATGCCGCCGCCGTCAGCGTACTGGCTCATGCCATAGATGTTGGGCACCATCACCCAGTCGTACGAGTCGATGAAGAGTTCCATGAACCACTGGAAGACCGCGTCCGGGGCGATTTCGCACAGCAACAAGAAGTTGCCCAGGATCATCAGCCGCTCGATGTGGTGCGCGTAGCCGGTTTTCAGGACGTTCTTGATGACGCGATCGACGGGGTCGATGCCGGTCGTGCCGTCGTAAAGCGCCGCGGGGACGGCGTGCTTGAAGCCCCAGAAATTCCCCGCCCGTTGCTCCGCGCCGCGCGTCAGGTAGACGAGCCGGACGAACTCGCGCCAGCCGAGGACCTGGCGCGTGAAGCCCTCCAGCGAGTTCATCGGCACGTCGCCGTCCCGCGCCAGGGCCGCGCTCACTACGTCGGCCGGGGTGAGCAGCCCGGTGTTGAGCATCGGCGTCAACACGGCGTGAAACAGCGTGGTTTCCCGCGTCGAGATGGCGTCCTCGTAGTCGCCGAACAGGTCGAGCCGGTGCTGGACGAAGTCCTTGAGCCACGCCCTGGCCTCGGCGTGCGTCGTCGGGTACTCGAACGGCGTGTCGTCGCCGAGGGCGTCGGGGAAGTGCGTGCGGACGTAGACGCGGGCCTCGCCGACGGCGTCGCCCTCGGCGACGGCCTTGACCGCCGGCGGCTTGACGGTCGCCGGCATCCGCTTGCGGTTCTCGGTGTCGAACGACCACTTGCCGCCGCGCGGCTTGCCGTCGTCTTCGAGCAACACCTTGAGGCGCTTGCGCTGCCGCGTGTAGAAGTCCGTGAAGTGGAGTTTCGCCTTGCCCTTGGTGTAGGACTCAATCTCCGACCGCGGCGTCAGGAAGTTGGGGTCGTCGAGGACCGTCAACCCGATCTTGGCCTCGGCCAAACCCTTGGCGAGCCGACGCAGTAAGTCGTCATGACAAGGGTCGGCCACGCGAGCTTCCGTCACCTTGGCTTTCCGGAGAATGCCGGCGATCTCCCCCGTCGTCTTGAGTCGGTTGGCCTCGATGACTTCGACGGGCAGCTTCAAGCCGGCCGCGTAGCGAGTCATACTGGCGCGGTGCAGGATCAACTTTTGGCGGTGGAACGTGTATTGCGAAAAGAGCAGCGGGTCTTCGACGAGGTAGACGCGGTCGGCCCCCGCCAAGGCCGGCTGGTCGGCGTAGAGTTGGTGCGGGTAAATCAGCGCGGCCGTGGGCATGCGTCGGCGTCCGGGGGAGTCGAATCGGGGCAGCCCATTCCTAGGGAGTGTGAAGGACGGAAGTCGAATCGGCCGCGGCCGCGGCTGGCCCCGTATCACTACCGCGTCGATCGTTCGCCACTCGCCCCGAAGGACACACCGTGCCAGGGATCACTTTGTCGCGCCGCTGCCTGGCGGAACTCGTCGGCACGTTCACGCTGGTGTTCGCGGGCACGGGGGCCGTGGTCGTCAACGACACCCACGGTGGGGCGGTGACGCACGTCGGCGTCGCGCTGACCTTCGGCCTGGTCGTGACCGCCCTGATTTACGCCCTCGGCCCGGTGTCGGGGTCGCACATGAACCCGGCGGTCACGCTGTCCCTCGCATTCGCCGGCGTGCAGCCGTGGCGCGACGTGCTGCCCTACATGCTCGCGCAAGTCGCCGGGGCGTTCCTGGCGAGCGGCCTGCTGGCGGCGGCGTTCCCGCGGCACGGCACCCTCGGCGCCACCCTGCCGGGCGGGGCGTGGCCGGTGTCGTGGGGCTTCGAGTTCGTGCTGACGGCGATCCTGCTCGTCGTCGTCCGCGGCTGCTCGACCGGCCCCGCGAACACCCTGCCGCTGATCGGCGTCGCGGTCGGCTGCACAATCGGCCTGGAGGCGATGTTCGCCGGGCCGGTCTGCGGGGCGTCGATGAACCCGGCCCGCTCGCTGGCCCCAGCCGTCGTCTCCGGCCACGTCGAGTTCCTGGCCGTCTACCTGACCGCCCCGTTCGCGGGCGCGATCGCCGGCGTCGGCCTGTCGCGCCTGCTGTTCACCAACCCCCCGGAGGCGTCACCGTGACCCCGAAG
>JANXTD010000790.1 GCA_025352585.1 Fimbriiglobus sp. | reverse complement strand
CGCGTCGGGCTAACAAGAGTCGCCTGCGGCGGAGCCACGGAAGCGCCAACCGGCCTCACTTTGTCATGGCCGCGTTCACCGGGCCGCACGCTGGGTGAGGGCCGAGCGTGCCTTCGCTTGCAGGACGGCGATCAGGTTGGCGGCGGACACGAGCGACTCGTACTCGGCCCGCTCGTCCGGGGTGATGGACCCTTCGGAATTCCTCTCGGCCAACTCGTCGAGTCGGGCTTGCGCCTCAGCGTCGGCCCGCAGCGCCGCGATGCGGCCGGCCGCCTCGGCGTTGAGGCAGTCGCGAACGGGGTCGAGCAGACGGCTCAAAGTCGAGAACGCGGTGGTGACTTCCATGAGTTAAGTATACCAGGCCCCGAGCATTCCGCATCGCCCCCCGCGGCTGCCGCGCCTAAAATACCACGACCACTCCCCGGCCCCTTGGACGCCCCATGCCGACGACCGCCGACACGGCCCGCGACGAGCGGCTCGCCAACTTGCTCGCCGACCTCTCCGAGTGCCACCGGGGCGGCCGCGGCGACGCCAACGCCGTCGAGGCGGCGGCGCGCGCGAACCCCGACCTCGCCGGCGAGCTGCGCGAACTGTGGGCCGTCGCGCAGTTCGCGCACCTGGCCCGCTCCGCCCCGCGGCCGCCGGCCCCGCCGAAGCCCCCGGCCCAGCCCTCGACGCTACACCACGACGGCCTGCACCCGTCGCCGTCGTCGGCGTGGGGCGTCGGCGAGGACGGCCGCGACGACGACCCGGAAGGCTACGGCGAACTGCCGCGCGACTTCGGCGACTTCCGCCTGCTCACTGGCCTCGGCCGCGGCGGCATGGGCGTCGTCTACAAGGCGTTGCAGCGCTCGCTCAACCGCGTCGTGGCGCTCAAGTTGGTCCGCGAGGCGCACCTGGCGACGCCCGCCGACCGCGCCCGCTTCCGCGCCGAGGCCGAAGCCGCCGCCCGCCTGCACGACCCTCACATCGTGAGCGTCTACGAGGTCGGCGCGGCCGACGGCCAAGCGTACCTCTGCATGGAGTACGTCCCCGGCGAGACCCTCGCCCAGCACCTCTACCGCGCCGGCCCGATGCCGTCGCTCGAAGCGGCCCGGCTGCTCGCCGTCGTGGCCCGCGCCGTCCAGCACGCCCACGAGAACCGCATACTGCACCGCGACTTGAAGCCCTCGAACGTCCTGCTCACGCCCGCCGACGGCGGCACCCTGGAGCCGAAGATCACTGACTTCGGCCTCGCCAAGGTCTACGACCGCACCGAGTCGCTGACGATGTCCGGGGCGGTCGTCGGCACGCCGAGTTACATGTCCCCCGAGCAGGCGACCGGCCGCAAGGACTTGCAGGCCACCACCGACGTCTACTCCCTCGGGGCGATCCTCTACGAAGTGCTGACCGGCCGGCCGCCGTTCCGCGCCGCGCACCCCGTCGACACGCTCTTGATGGTGCTCGAGCAGGAGCCGGTGCCGCCGCGCCGGCTCGTACCCAGCATCGACCGCGACCTCGAACTCGTCTGCCTGAAGTGTCTGCAAAAGCCGTCGGACTTGCGCTACTCGACGGCGCTCGAACTGGCCCAGGACCTCGAAGCGTTTACGGCCGGCGAGCCGATGAGCGTGCAGGCCGGCAGCCTCGGCTCGTTCGTGTCGCGGCTGCTGCGCGAGACGCACCACGCCGCGGTGCTGGAGAACTGGGGCCTGCTGTGGATGTGGCACAGCCTGATGATTTTCCTGCTCTGCCTGGCGACCCAAATCCTCGCCTGGGAGCGCGTCGAGTCGCACCTGACCTACCTCGCCCTGTGGGGCACCGGCGTCGTCACCTGGGGCGCGATCACCTGGCGGCTGCGGCGGCGCGGCGGCCCGGTGATGTTCGTCGAGCGGCAGATCGCCCACGTCTGGGCCGGCTCGGTCATCGCGACCATCGGCCTGTTCCTGATCGAGGTCGTCAAGGGCCAGGACTCGCTGACCCTGTCGCCGGTGTTGCCGCTGATCGCCGGCGTGGTGTTCTTCGTGAAGGCCGGCACGCTCTCCGGCCAGTTCTACGTCGCCGCGGTGGCGTACTTCGTGACGGCGTTGTTGATGGCGCAGTTCCCCGGCATCGCGCACCTGCTCTTCGGCGTCGTCTCGGCGGTGACCTTCTTCGTGCCGGGCTTGAAGTACTACCGCCAGCGCAAGCGCGGCGAACGACTGGCGGGGCTGTGACGAGGCGGACGGCCGCACGGACGCTGGGCTATCGCCGCGGGTCACTTCGCGGTACGACTGCCGTTGGCAGCACCGTACCCCGCAAGGAATTCGCCCATGTCCGGCCTGATGCCGCTGCTGACGCTGCTGATCCTCGCGGCCCCCGCCCCGCCCGACGCGGCCGACAAGCTGATTGCCCAAGCCGTCCTTGCCGCGGGCAAGCCGGACCTGAAGGGCGAGCGAATCAACCGGGTCGCGGGGGTCCAGCGGGTCCAGTTTCCCGGCAAACCGCCTACCGTCTCCCGGTTCATCGATTGCAACATCGGCTTCGACCTCGGCCGCAACGAGAGGCGGTGGACCGAGGATGGTCGCGAGCACGTCTTCGTAATCGTCAGCGCCGACTCGCGGTACAAGTCGAGCATGAACGGCGGCCCGTTCATGCCAGCCACGCCGGCCCAAAGCGCTGCCTCGAAGGACGCTCTGTACCTTTACGGCGTCATCTACCTCGACGACTTGACCGACCGGAAGCTCTACCGCCTCGAAGTACTCCCCCCGGCCGACGTGGACGGTGAGGCGTGCGACCGCGTCCGCGTCAAGTCCGACGGCCGCGAGGACATCGACCTGTCGCTGAGTGACAAGACGCACCTGTTGCGTCAGTGGACGACGGTCAAGCTCTGTGGCGACGGCGTGAAGCGCGTGGCGGTGGAAACCCTCTCGGCCCACAAGGTCTTCTCCGGCGTCACGATGGCGACCGTCCGCAAGCTGCGGTTGCACCAGGACATGTCTCGGGACGAGACCATTGAGTCGGTGGAGTTCCTGCCGGCCGACCAAGCCGGCGACCTGTTCACCCGGCCGTAGCCCGCCCGGCCGCCCCACGTCTCGGCTGATACACTGACGGAGACTCTGAACTTCGGCCACCTTCTCGAACGTGAGCGCAAGTCATGGGCACCTGGCCGGCGATCCTCCTGCTCTTGACGCTCCCCCCCGCGCTGGAGGGGGTCGCCCTGAACGCTGTGCGGGCGGCGGCCCGCGGCGAGGACATGCTCGAACTCGACACTGCCTTGAACTTCGCGGCCGCCTTCGCGCGTCCCGGCCAACTCCACCCGCTCATCGCTTCGTCGATCCCCTCCGCGCAGGGCCGCGTCCAGTCCCGGCTCATGGGCGAACTCCCCAGTCGCGGACTCGACGCCGTCCCCTATGTCCCGGTGCTGGTCGCGGTTCTCCTCGACCCGAAGTCGCCCAACCGGAGTGCCACGGCTACCACCCTCGGCTGGCTCGGGCCGGCTGCCGTCGGGGCGGTCCCCGCACTCAAGCTCTGCCTGCGCCCCGACAACGCCCCGCCCCCCCCCGCCGTTCGTGTGGGTGAACGACCCGGCCTTCCCCGAACTCGACGGGTTGCGCGCCGAAAACGTGGTTCGCGTCAAAATGGGGCCAGGCCCCGAGCCGGTCGGCGACATCGGCCTCCGCTTCTCGGCGTGCCTCGCGCTCTGGCGGATCGAGCGCAAGACGGACACGATCCTGCCGGTCCTCCGCGCGGCCCTCGCGGGCGGCTGGCCCGAAGAGCAGACGCAGGCGCTGTTCACGATCTGGATCATCGGCGTCGATCTCAAGGCCGACCTCGGCCCGCAAGTCCTCGGTCTCCTGAGTTCGCGTCACGACAGGGTCCGGCACCAGGCGTTGTCCCTCGTTCCGGTCTTTGCGGCCGACCCGGACGCCGCCGCGAAGCTGCTGATCCCCGCCCTCCGACGCGGCGACGCCGCCTCCGCCGCACTCAACCAGAGTTTCGACGACGGCAAGCTGACCCTTGAAGAGTACGCATACGCCCGGCATATCCCGACCGACAGTGCGCCGGCCGCCTCGGCGCTCTCGACGCTCGGCCCCGCGGCGGTCGGGCCGCTCTTGCAACTGCTCGACGACCCCGTGTCGCAGATGTCGGCAGTGGTAACCCTCGGCCGCCTCGGCAAGGCCGGTCGCCCCGCCGCCGCCGCCCTGCTGAAACTGGCCACCGGGCCTAACTCCGCCGTCCGCTACGAGGCGCGACGCGCCCTGGAGTCGATCGAGAAGGAGTGACCGCCCGGCCGTCGCACCACCGCGTGGCCTCGACCGAGTGCCGGCCGGTAACCTGTTCACCCGACCGTAGTCCGCTGTGCCCCCTGTCCGGAGTCCGACGATGTTCACGGCCGCCCTCTTCGCGCTGCTGTCGCACCCCGCCGCAGTACCCCTGGGGGTCCGGGCTGAGGCGAAGCAGGTCGCCGGCTACCTCGCGGCCGAGCAGTGGCCCGACCTGTTTCGCACCGTCGAGGCCTGGTGCCTCCTGCCGAGGGCCGACCGCGTCCGGCTCGTCGGGCTGCTCGCGCCCGCGCTTGAGAGCCGCAAGCGCGTGCCGCTTCGGACACCCGAAGACTTGATCATCATGTACCGGTGGGGTACGGGCGACCTCGAGTTTAAAGGGCACGGCGGGTTCGTAAACCA
Organism: Fimbriiglobus sp.; assembly: GCA_025352585.1. Classification (GTDB taxonomy): domain Bacteria; phylum Planctomycetota; class Planctomycetia; order Gemmatales; family Gemmataceae; genus Fimbriiglobus. The sequence goes on along the minus strand of JANXTD010000790.1, from coordinate 475 downwards.
GGACCTCTTCACGGTCGGGGGCCGGGCCGCGTGGGCGGTCGAGGAGTTGCTCGACATCGGGATGCCCGAGCTCAACGAGGGGCTGACGTTCAGGGATTGGGCCGCCCGCGTGGGCGACATCGCCGGCTTGATCAAGAGCGCGACCGACCCGAGGCCGGGCGCGCCGCGCGGCCGCAAGGGCGGGTGGTTCAAGACGGCCCCGTGAGGGCTTCGGTGAGGTTCCGGCCGTAGCCACGCCACTTACGCCTGCCGGTCGCGCAGCCGGGTGACCGCGCGGGCGACGATCGTCGCGTGGTCGAACGCCAGCGGCGGCAGGGCGTCGAGCGGGTGCCACGCCACCGCGCGGGCGTCGTCGGCGGCGACGGGGGTCACCTCGCCGGGGGCCACGCGGGCCAGGTACGCCACGCTCACCGTCCAGCCGCGCGGGTCGCGGCCCGGGTCGCCGACCGTCACCAGCGGTTCGAGGTCGCCGACC
>JANXTD010000788.1 GCA_025352585.1 Fimbriiglobus sp. | reverse complement strand
ACCAGCAGGCCGACCGGGCCTTTGGTGAGCACCGCCAGGCCGCACGGGATCGCCGGCAAGATGAACCAGCCCCGGCCGCCGTTCTCGTGGCCGACCCAGACGCCGTAGAAGGTGGCGACCGTGAAGAAGATCAGCGGGGCGTCGGGGGTCGCGGCGTGCGACAGCATGGCGAACTGCACGGTACTCGCCAGCGCGACCCCGGCGAGCAGCCCGACAGTCGCGTCGAACATTCGCCGGCCGAGTTGGTACGTCAGCAGCACGCTGCCGATCGCCAGCAGCGCCGCCGGGAAGCGGGCCGACCACTCGGTCACGCCGAAGGCGTTGTAGCTGGCGCGCTGCAGCCAGTAGAGCAGCACCGGCTTGGCGGAGCGGAGTTCGCCGTTGAACGTCGGCACGACCCAGGTGCCGGACTCCATCATCTCGCGGCTACACTCGGCGTTGACGCCCTCGTCCATGTCCCAGAGCGCCGGCCCGCCGAGGTTCGGCAGCGTCAGCAAGGCTGTCAGGGCGACGAGGAACAGGCGTTGCGCCCAGGGGTTGGCGGTCACGAGGTCACGAGACTTTCGGCGGCCGGGGCGACGACGCGCGCCGGGCGGTGCAGCCAAGCGGTGCGGGCGGCGTAAGCGGCCCCGAGCGCGACCATGCCGAGGCCGCAGACCTCGAAGGCCGCGGCCGGCCCGCCGCGATTGACGACCGGCTGGGCCAGGATCGGCGACAGGAATTGCCCCGCGAACATCGCGCTAATCAGCCCGCCGGTGAGCCGGCCGCGCAGGTGGACCGGGGCGGTGCGCATCAGCCAGTTCATCAGCGTCGGCGTGAACAGCCCGCCGCCCAGCCCGGCCACCGCCAGGCCCAGGTACGTGACCGCCGGGGACTCGGCCAGGCCGACGACGGTGAAGCCGGTGCCGAGGAAGACGAAGAAGGCGGCGACGAGGCGGTCGCGGCCGAGGCGGCTCGCCAGGCGGCCGTAGAAGATTGACGTGAGCGCGGCGTGGGCGGTCATCGTCGCCACGGCGAACGCCGCGACCAGCGGGCCGACGCCGAAGCGCTCCTTGACGTGGAACGGCAGTTGAAGCGGCCCGATGCCGAAGGCCGCCATGCCGACGAAGGCAATCGCGTAAATCAGCCCCAGCGTGGCCCACGGCACGGTCAGCGGGTACTCGCCGGTGGCGACTGTGACCCCGGTCGAGGTCTTGACGGGGCCGCGGTCGGGTTCGGTGACGAAGCGGATTGCCGCCAGGAGGATCGGCAGGGAGGCGACGTAGATGACGAACGGCCGCTGCCAGCCGCCGACGTGGGCGAGCAGCCCGCCGAGCGGCAGAAACACCACCCCGCCCAGCACGGTGGCCGTGGCCTGGAATCCGAGGAAGCGGCCGCGCTCTTCGCCGTGGAAGTAGAACGAAATCAGCGTCGAGGTCGCCGTCATGACCATCGCCACCGCGACGCCGAGCAGCAACCGGCCGGCGAGGATCGGGAACGGCTCGCTGAGGTACAGCCCGCTCGTGCCCGCCGCGGCGTAGAGGGCCAGCCCGGCGAGCATCAGCCGCTTGCAGCCGAAGCGATCGACGATCCAGCCGGAGACCGGCGCGAACAGGGCGATCGCGAGTGCCGGCAGCGCGAGGACCATTTTCGCGAGGAAGTCGGGGTTGGGCACCTGCCCGGCGAAGGCGTTGCCGATCTGCGGCAGCGCCGGCGCGACGATCGCGCCGGCCATGACGGTGAGCGAACTCGCCGTGAGCAGCGTCGCGCGGGTGCGCCGCGGCACGGCGGGGAACGTCGGGGCGTGGTGGGGGTGTCGCGCTGTCATGCCGGCCCTCGGGAGCACTCTCGGTACCGGAGAGGGGGGAGGTGTGTTTTACACGAGACGCCGCGCCGAACCAACGCCAACGAGCGGAACTGCCCCGAACCGCCAATTCGTGGCGTTCGCACAATTGTCGTGGATCGCCGCTGGGGATTCGGTTACCGTGTCGGTGTGGCGGGACTCAACCAGTCGCTTGACGTTGGGGAGGCTTCATGTCGGTGAAGCGGATGGACAACGTCGGCATCGTGGTCGCAGACATTGATGCCGCGATTGAGTTCTTCACCGAACTCGGCCTAACTCTCGAGGGGCGTGCCCCCATCGAAGGGGAGTGGGCCGACGGCGTGACGGGGTTGACTGGACTGCGCGTCGAGATCGCCATGATGCGGACGCCGGACGGCCACAGCCGGCTCGAGTTGTCCCGTTTCCTCGCGCCGACTGTGGTCTCCGACCACCGCATCGCCCCGGTGAACTCCCTCGGCTACCTGCGCGTCATGTTCACAGTGGCGGACATCGACGACACGCTCGCCCGCCTCCGAACACGCGGCGCGGAGGTCGTCGGCGAAGTGGTCCAGTACCAAGACAGCTACCGGCTCTGCTACGTCCGCGGCCCGGAAGGAATTCTCATCGGGCTCGCGCAAGAACTCGGGCGGCCGACTTCCCGATGAGCGGACGCGACAGGTGCAGAGCTGATGGGTCGGTTCATTCGCTCCGCCGCCGTGCGATCTCGCCCGGCGATGGCTCGCGGCTTCGCTGGAGGAACGGAATGGCGGACGAAGACGACCGGCGGATGTCAGACCTGGCCCCGACCGGCCCTCGCGGCACCGTCCTACTTGTGCTCAGATTGGTCACCGCGGTCGCCTCGGTGCTGACGCTGTTGTGTGGCGTGGCACTGTGCGTCGCGTCCGGACTCTGGCTGGTGGACCTGGAGCAAGAACCGCGAGAGCCGCCCGGCCAGATCGTGGCGCTCATCCCGCTGGCGGGGGCAGCGGTTGGGGCGGCACTCGGCCTGATCGGAGTCGTCGGCCTCGCGCTGGCGATCCTCTCGCAGCGGCTAGCCGGCCGGCGAAGGCACGCCGAACTCGGCGACGCGACTGACCGCAAAAGCGGGTAAGCTTCCCGAGGCGTGTCACTCCGGCGGCCGCCGTGCCGGGTCGTTCGGCAGCGGAGACGAATCGATAGGGTTTCGGCATTCTTGCCTTGTCCTTCCCGCCCCATCGTACAACTCACTCATGCGACCCCCGCGAACCACGACCGGCCGGCGACTGCGCGGGGTGACCCTCGCGCTGCTGCTCGTCAGCCAGGTCGTCGCCGCGACGGGGGTGCCGCTGCCGTCGCCGGGGGTGGCCGCGTCCGGGGTGCCGTTCCCCTGCCAGTCGAAGGCGTGCGGCTGCCTCACCGCGACGGCGTGTTGGGCCGGCGACTGCTGCTGCTTCACGCTCGAAGACAAACTCCTCTGGGCCGACGCGCAGGGCTACGAGCCGCCGGAGCACGTCCGGCCGCTGGTCGCCGCCCGCCAGTGTTCCCCCGCCCGCGCCCCGGACGACTGCCCCAAGTGCGCCAAGGCCAAGCCGGTCGCCGGTGACATCGGCCTGAGGCTCGTGATCGGCGAGGCGTCGCAGAAGTGCCGCGGCAAGTCGGCGGCCGGCACGATCACGCTCGAACCGGCCGTCGTCGCCGTCGCCCCGAAGTTGCCCGCCCCGAGCTTCGGCGTCGCCGAGCCGGCCGCCCGCATCGACGAGTTTACGCAACCGCTCCCTCACGTCCCCCCGACCCCGCCGCCGCCGGTCGTCTGACCAACCCCAACCTCGAAATCCCTCTGCGGCCCGACGCCTTCGCGTCCGGGTCGCGCCACCCGCACGCTGTCGCGTCGCGGGTTTGTCCGCCTACCCCGCCCACGCACAGGACTCCCGAACCATGACCCGCATTCTCTTCGCGCTCGCGCTGCTAGCGCTGGCGCTCCCGGTCGTCGCCCACGACACCTGGGTGCAAACCAACGTCGCCGTCGTCCGCACCGGCGACGCCGTCCACATCGACCTGATGCTCGGCAACCACGGCAACGACCACCGCGACTTCAAGCTCGCGTCGAAGCTGTCGGCCGACGCCATCCAGAGCTTCGCCGTGACCGGCCCGGACGGCAAGGCTTACGACCTCAAGCCCGGCCTCGTGGACCTCGGCTACGCCCCCAAGGAGGGGTACTACTCCGCGAAGTTCGTCCCCGGCGTGCCGGGGCTGTACGTCGCCGCCCAGACGATCGACAAGGTGATGAACCACGGCAAGCCGGTCCGCGCCGTGCGCAGCGCCAAGAGCTACTTCGTCGCCAGCGACTCGCTCGACAAGGTGCCGGCAGTTAGCCCCGGCTTCGACAAGCCGCTCGGCCACCCCATCGAGTTGGTCCCGCAGACGAACCCGGTCACGCCGATGGGGCCGGGCAAGCCGATCGCGGTCCGCCTCGTCTTTGGCGGCAAGCCGCTCGCCGGGGTGAAGGTCAGCTTCATCCCCCGCGGCGTGACGCTCAAGGAGGGCACCGACGCCGAGTACGAGCGCGTCACGGACGCCGACGGCAAGGCGAGCCACACGCCCAAGACCGGCAACTACTACCTGGTCGTCGCGCACCACCCGCGCGACGAGAAGGGCGACGGCTACGAGTCGGCCCACTACACCGCGACGCTGTGCGTGCTGGTCCCCGAGAAGTGCCCCTGCTGCGCCGACTGACCCCCGGCCCCGGCCTTTTCTTGGACCGACACCCCCATTTCGAGGACTCCATGAACGAACCCCTGGCCCGCCGCCGCGCGGGCTTCACGCTGATCGAACTCCTGGTGGTGATCGCGATCATCGCCATCCTCATCGGCTTGCTGTTGCCGGCCGTGCAGAAGGTGCGCGAGTCGGCGGCGCGCCTGAAGTGCCAGAACAACTTGAAGCAACTCGGCCTGGCGCTGCACAACCACGAGGGGGTGCTCGGGGCCTTCCCGCAGGGCCGCAACGGCTACCCCAAGGTCGTGTCGGCCCCCGCCCGGCTGCTCGCCTACGTCGAGCAAGACAGCCTGCAACGGCTCGTCGATCCCGACGGCACCCTCGCCGTCGGCACGCCCAACGACGCCGCGGCCAAGAACCGCGTCGGCCTGCTGCTCTGCCCCAGCGACCCCGTCGTCGGCCAGGTGCCCGGGAGCGACTACTTCGGCGGCAACTACGTCGCCAACAACGGCCTCGGCGTCACCCTCGACGCGGCCGGGGCGATCACCGGCTACCTCACGATCGCCCTGGGCAACGGCCCGTTCGCCCAGACGCCGGTGCGCATCGCCGACATCACCGACGGCACCAGCAACACCGCCGCCTTCAGCGAAAGCCCCCTCGGCAACGGCGTCGCCGTGACCGCCACGCCGACGGACGCGGTGACGGTCCGCAACGTCGTCTTGCAGGTGCCCGGCGGCGCGGACCCGACGCCGGCGGCCTGCGACGGCGGCGCGGGGGCGTGGTTCAGTCGCCGCGGCGAGCAGTGGATCAACGGCCACTACGCCCGCACCCTTTACAACCACTACTACGCCCCGAACGCCGCGAAGTGGGACTGCGGCAACGCCAGCGGCAACAAGGGGCTGACGGCCGCGCGGAGCAACCACACCGGCGGCGTGCAACTGCTGCTGTGCGACGGCAGCGTCCGCTTCGCCCGCGACGCGATCGACCTGGCGACGTGGCGCGGACTCTCGACCCGCGCCGGCGGCGAAGTGCCGGGGGAGTATTGACGAGCAGCATCTCCCAGCGACTTTCGACTAGCATTCTGGACGAGGTGGGAGTACCGTATGACATCACAAGTGATGTCACTTGTGATGTCGCGCTCCTAGTTTTCCAGGGGCACAGTCTCGGTGTCAGGAGGCCAAGCAATGGCGGTACGAAAACACACTACGACCACGCCGACTTCAAAAGGGAGTAGGCGAATCGTCTTCACGTTCGACGAGAGGAGCCTTGTCAGTCTTGAACGGGTTCGGGAGAAGCTCGGGGCCAAGTCATTGGCCGACGCGGTTCGGATCTCGCTCGCGCTCGCCGACTCCCTTCAACGGGAAGCCGAACTCGGTTTCGTCGAGATCGTAGCACGCAGCCCGAAAACCGGCATGGAACGTGTGATGGGCGGCCCTGCGCTGGTCCGCAGCGGGCTATCTGGTGGCTAACATATTAGAAATCGGAGGCGACGCCCGCGACACGGCACCGGTGCCCGACACCCCGGACAAAGTCGCTCCTGCGGGCGAGGGGGAGGACGCTGACGACATTGAAGGAGGGGTA
>JANXTD010000782.1 GCA_025352585.1 Fimbriiglobus sp. | reverse complement strand
GTCGGCTTCAACGCCGAGCAGCGCGTCGCCGGGCCGATCGGCAGCAACGACGGCGAGCGCACCGCCACGCGCGCGACGCTCTTCGGCCGCTACGTGCTTCAGTACGGCAGTAGCCTCTACCTGCCGCCGATCAGCTACGCCGAGGGCTTCACCAGCTACTCGGACAACTTCCTGCCGTTCGCGCGGGAGACCGGGCCGGCGTCGCAGCGGCCGCAGTGGACGTGGCTCAACGGCCTGCACTACCGGCTGAACTTGTACACCCCGTACTGGAACCCCGAGCGCGGCTTCTGGTTCGACGTGACCTACGCCGGCGGGGTCACCGCCCTCGACGGCCCCGAAGGCGGCCGCGCCGGCACGCACCAGGTGAAGGCGGAGTTCGCCGTCGCCCGCAAGCTGCCCGACGGCCTCGGCTACCTCTCCGACGTGACCGCCGTCGGCCGCGTCGTGGGCCAGGCGGCGTTCCCGCAGCGCGGCGACTTCTTCGCGCTGGGCGGCAGTACGCTGTTCCGCGGCTTCGACCTGGCGCAGCGGCAAGGCAGCCTGTTGTGGGTGGCCAACGCCGAGGCCCGCCTGCCGATCTTGCGCAACCTGCACTGGAACTTCGCCGACGCCATTGTGGGCGTGCGGCACATCGACCTGGCCCCGTTCTACGACGTGGGTGCGGTCTACAACGACGGCCAGCGCGTCGGCAACGTCGCCCACACCGTCGGGGCCGGCCTGCGGGTCGATTTGTCGTTCTTCGGCTTCATCGAGCGCGCGACGGTCCGCTTCGACGTGGCCAAGTCGATCAACAACGCGACGCCGTTCCAGTTCTGGTTCGGCGTCCAGCACCCGTTCTAAACGCGACCGGCGAGCCGTCGGCGTGAGCCGGGGGTTTCCGGGCGCTCGCGGGTCGAGAAACCCCCGGCTCACGCCGACGGCTCGCCGGTCGCTACCATACTCACGTCCCACGGAGATTCACGCCGATGCGTTTGCTCGCGGTCGTCCTCCTCGCCGCGCTGGCGGTCGGCTGCCAGTCGCGGCCGGCCCCGACGCTCGTCGTCCTCGTCGCCGCGAGTTTGCGGCCCGTCGCCGAGGCAGTCGCCGCCGACTACGGACCCGGCGTCGAACTGCGCTTCGGCGGCTCCGAGGAACTCGTCACGCAGATCGCCCTCACCCGCGTAGTCGCCCCCGCGGACGTGTTCCTGCCGGCCGACGCCAGTTACCTCGACGCCTGCGGCCCGCACGCCGCCGTCTCCGCGCCGCTGACGACGATGCGGGCCGTCGCCCTGACCCGGCCCGACCGCGTGCCGGCCGACCTCAGCGCGCTGACGGCCCCCGGCGTGCGGCTCGGGTTGGCGTCGCCGCAAACCGCCGCCATCGGCAAGCTGACGAAACTGCGCCTCACGGAATCCGGCCGGTGGGACACCCTGAACGCGCGGCTAACCGTGACGACCGACACCGTGACGCAGTCGGCCAACGGCGTCAAACTCGGCACCCTCGACGCCGCGATCGTCTGGGACGCGACGGCGCGGCAGTTCGCCCCCGACCTCGTCGGCACGCCGCTGCCCGAACTCGCCGGCGTCCGCGCCGAGGTCCGCGCCGCCGTGCTGAGTGGCTCACGCCGTCCGGAGGCGGCCGCGGCCTTCGTCGCGTTCCTGGCCGGCGACGGCGGCCGCCGCGCCTTCGCCGCGCATGGCTTCGCGTCGCCAGGCGGGCCGTCGCCGTGAGTGTGCGCGGCTTCCACTTGACGCTCGGGCTGATCGGCGGCGGCTATGTCGCCCTCGTCGCGGCGATGCTGCTGGCCGACCTGCTCGCCACGTCGCCGGGCCACCTCCTCGACGCCTTCCGCGCCCCCGAGATTCGCGCCGCCCTCGCGCTGAGCCTCGTTTCGTCGGCGGTCACGACGGTGCTGGCGGTCGCCACTGGCGTGCCGCTGGGGTACCTGCTGGCGCGGTCACGCTTCCCCGGCCGCGGCCTCGTCGAACTCCTCGTCGATGTGCCGCTCGTGCTGCCGCCGCTGGTCGTCGGCGTGAGTCTGCTGCTGGTGATGCGCGGCCCGTTCGGCCGGGCGGTCCAGGACGTGATCCCGCTGGTCTACGAGCCGGCCGGGGTGGTGCTGGCGCAGTTCGCCGTCTGCGGGGCGTTCGCGACGCGCAGCCTGCGCGCGACCTTCGCGCAACTGTCGCCGCGCACCGAGCAGGTCGCCCGGACGCTCGGGTGCAGCCCGTGGCAGGCGTTCCGACTCGTGACACTCCCCGAGGCGTCGCGCGGCATCCTGGCGGCCGCGACGCTGACCTGGGCGCGGGCCTTCGGCGAGTTCGGCCCCGTGCTGGTGTTCGCCGGCGTGACCCGCTCGAAAACCGAAGTTCTGCCGACGACGATCTACCTCGAGTTGAGCGTCGGCCACCTCGAAACCGCGCTCGCCGTGTCGCTGGTGATGGTCGCCGTGGCGTTCGCGGTGCTGCTGACCCTGCGGCGAATCGCCCCCGAGACCCCGGCGTGATCGAGCTGCGCGACATCGCCGTGCGGCAGGGGGCGTTCAATCTGGCGCGCGTCACCCTGCGCGTCGAGGCCGGCGCGCACGCCGTCGTCATGGGGCCGACCGGCTGCGGCAAGACGACGCTGCTCGAAGTGATCGCCGGCCTGCGCGACCCGGTGTCCGGGCGGGTGCTGCTCCACGGCGTTGACGTGACGGACGTCGACCCGGCGGCGCGTCGCGTCGGCTACGTCCCGCAAGAAGCAGCGGTGTTCCGCACGATGACGGTCCGCGCCAACCTCGCCTTCGGCCTCGCGATCCGCCGCCGCGACTCGGCCGCCGCCGTCGCCGTGCTGGCCGAGCGCCTGAAGCTGACGCACCTGCTCGACCGCCGCTCCGTCGGCCTGAGCGGCGGGGAGGCGCAGCGGGTCGCGCTGGGCCGGGCGCTGGCATTCGGCCCGTGCGTGCTACTGCTCGACGAGCCGTTCAACGCCGCCGACGCCGCGACACGCGCCGACCTCATCGCGTTGCTCAAGGACGAGAGGGAGCGCCGGGCGCTGACGGTCCTGCACGTCACGCACGACCGCAGTGACGCCGCCGGGGCCGACGTGGTGCTCGACAACCTGTTCGGCGCGAGCGGCGGGTGATCGGGCGGGTTTCGGGTCGTCGGGGCGAGAGTCAGTCGTCGTGGGCGGTCTCGTCGAGCGCGGCTTCGAGGCCGCGGATGGTGTCGCGGACGTTCTCGATCGACGGGTTCATCGCCATCGCCTGCTGGAAGGCCCGCAACGCGGCGCGGGGCTTGTTCATGCGGAGGTAGCACTGGCCCATGCCGGCGGCGGCGGCGAAGTGGTGCGGGTTGAGCCGCAGTACGTCCTGGCAGTCGTGGACGCTGCGGGTGTACTCGCCGCGGCGGTAGTAGACGATGGCCCGCTGGTTGATCGCCTCGGCGAAGTTCGGCGCGTCGGCGACGAGGTCACTGAGTGCCGCCAACGTCTGCGGCAGGTCGGCGAGTTGCAGCGCCTGTTGCAGCCGGCGGTTCTGGTCCGGGGTGCCGCCGCGGAACCAGATCTCCCACAGCGAGTCGGTCGAGAACTTGCGCACCAGCGTGTCGTCGTCGCGCAGCCCTTGGGTGAGGGCCGCGTTCGACTTCATGGTGCCGAGCAGGCCAATCGCCAGGGCGGCGGCGCGGCGCATCTGGAGCACCGGCGACGACAGCAGGCGTTGCAGCGTGCCCTCGTTGTACTTGAGCTGGACCGCGTTGCTGAAGCTGCGCATCCCCTCGAGCATCCCGGCTTGCAGCAGGTCGGGGTCGTCCCCGTACTGCGGCTGCGGGAGCTTGTTGTAGCACTCAACCAGGAACGGCGCGGTCACGGGCAACCCTCACACCCCGTCGGGGTCGGTCAGTCGAAGTATTCTAGATGACGCCGCCGGCCCGTCGGCGAATTCCCGCAGTTTCTGAAGCCCATCTCGCGCGGCCGCGGCGTCAAGCTTTTGCCAGACTACCGAAGCCGCCACAAGACATCCAACGCGGCTTGAGCGAATCGCGACGGGATTGCCAGAAAGGGGCCGACGCGCGCGGACTGCGCGGCGCGCAACGAGTGTGGCGGTTCGATCGGAGTGGTTAGTGGTCAGTGGTCCAAACAGGCAGAGTGGGAAGTGGTCAGCAGTCGGGCTGATTCAAGAAGGTCAACACCGACCACTGACCACTCCTCACTGTCCACTGTTTTCGACGTACTCGACGAAGCCGATCATCATCTCTTCCCAGGTCTGGTTGCCCCACGTCACGCGCTTGGTCGGGTCGGGGTTCGACGGGTTCGCCTTCGAGTTGTCGTACCACGCCGTGCATTCGAGGCGGCTCCCCGCCGGCAGTTTGCGCGGCTCCTTGAACGCGTAGCCGGTCTGCCAGTTGAAGTCGTACTTCGGCACGTTCAGGATCACCTCGCGCTGGCCGTCCGGGGTGACCAGTTCGTAGCGGAAGGCCTTGCCGCGGACGTGCATGTGCGGGGTCATGTTCAGCAGCGTCACCGGCTTGTCGAACGTCAGCACGGCGACCTTCGGCGAGTAGTTGCCGTCGCCCGGCGGGATGGCGAACCGCTTCGTCATCGCCGCGTCCGACTTCACCTCGCGGGCCGGCGGCGTCTTGGTCGTCATCAGGCCGATGTACGACTGGTCGCGGCCGGCCTTGCCGTTGGGCGTGTAATGCACCTCGAAGAGTAGCACCGACCCCTTCGGGATGAGCTTCGCCAGGCCGGGGCCGTAGACGTTGGCCTCGTCGCCGGGGACGTACGCGCCCAACAGGTGCCGACTGAAGCCGTCGTCCTTGACGAGTTCCTTCAGCGTCTTGCCCGGCGGGATCAGGTAGACGATGACGTGGTGGATCGCCTCGCGGAACTCCGGCCGCACTTCGAGGCCCGTCACCCAGGTATCCTCGGCGAAGTCGGCGTCTCCCTTGACGTAGACGTAGGGCATGCCGATCGCCCCCATCATGAACTGCGCCGGCACGTCGATCGGCTTGCTCATCTTGACGATCAGGTCGGGGACGCGCGGCAACCGCCAGCCCTGCGTGTAGTCCTTGGACGGCGGCGACTTGGCGATGTCGCCTTCGGGGCAGCCGGCGTCGAGCCACGCCAACAGGGTCGCCTTGTCGGCGGCGCTGAGCCGGCGGTCGTTGCGGAAGTGCCCCGGCTTGGCGTCGGCGTGCCACGGCGGCATCACGTCGTCGGCGACGACCTCGCGCATCATCCCGGCCCACGACTTGGCGTCCTTGAAGTTCATCAGCGCGAACGGGGCCGCCTCGCCGGGCCGGTGGCAGCCCTGGCACTTCGCCTGGAGGATGCGCGAGACTTCGTTGTGGTACGTCACCGCGGTTGCGACCGGGGCCGCGGCGTCGGCGAGGAGCTTGCAGCCGGCGGGCGCGGCGAAGCTCAGCGTCACCGCCCGGCCGTCGATCACGGCGTCGAGGGCGTTGCCGAGGTCGCGCGTCGTCGGGTTGGGCCGGTGGACGCCCGGCGCGTCCTGGTCATCGACGCGGCCCATGTAGCGCACGTTGAGGCCGCCGTCGAGGACGAACGCCGTCGGCACGCGGTCCACCCGGAAGCGCTTCGCCAAACTCCCGTCGGCGTCGTGGACGGCCGCGAACGGCAGCTTGTTGGCAGCGGCGTGCTTGGCGGCGTCGTCGGCGCTGTCCGACGGGTGCGCGTAGACGCCCACAAAGGTCGCCTCGCCCTGGAGCCGCTTGGCCATGCCGGCGAGCTTCGGCACGACCGCGTTCGACACGGGGCATGAGGTCGCCAGGAAGACGACGACCGTCGGCTTGCGGTCGCGGCCGGCGTCGCTCAGACTCCACGGCGTGCCGGCGACGAGGTCGGTTCGGGTGAAGTCGGCGACGCGGGTGCCGACCGGGGCCGGCGCGGTGACCGGCTCGGCGGCGAACGCCGACGACGCGGCGACGAGGCAGGCGGCGAGCGAGAACAGGCGGACCATGCGAAACCCTCACGCGGTGCGACTCAGGCGACGATTTTACCCCGGTCCGCGTCGGAAAGTTGCACCCCGCCGAAGTTTTGCCGCCGGCGGTCACACTGGGCAATTTGAAGCGTCGGTTCAGGTCGGTCGGCGGCTTGAGTTCTGGTCTTCTGGAGCTGGCCGCTGTGAGGCCGGTCTTACGCCCTGGGGCGAGGGTCTGCGGGGCAGGGGGTTAAGACC
>JANXTD010000773.1 GCA_025352585.1 Fimbriiglobus sp. | reverse complement strand
GTCGAGCCGGGCTTGCGCACGGCGACCACCGCCTCGCCGTCGTCGAAGCCGAAGGGGCTAGCGCGCGGCGGCGCGACCGGCTTGTCGGCCTCGCTCAACAGCACCGAGCCGTCGGCCGGCGCGTCGTCGGGCGGCACGCCCGGAAGGACGAAGCGGTGGCCGCACTTCTTGCACTTGGCCCGCTTGCCGGCGCTCAGCCCGGCGACCTCGGCGGGCACGCGCAGCACCGCGTTGCAGTTCGGACAGGGGACATCCATCGGGGACCTCGAGACTCGACCGAGACGTGACCGCCGTAACCCTTCAGAGTAGACCGACCGCCGAACAGTTCCGCCAACAAAGTCTATGGGGCCACCCCGACGACCCGGTCACTTCGGGTCGCCCGGCCCCGCGGCGGCGAGCAGGCCTGGGAGGACGTCGTCCAACTCCATCGGGTGGCCGATGAACGCGACTTTGCCGGACTTGTCCACGACGAAGGAGCACGGGATGCCGCCTTGCCCGGCCGCCTCGAACCAGGCGTCCTCCATGCGGCGGTCGTCGCAGACGGCGAAGGTCAGCCCCAGCTTGGGGCCGCTGGCCAGCACGAACGAGTCGATCGCCGCGCGCGAGTTGCTGCCGGTCATGGTCGTCACGGGGATCACGACCAGCCCCGCCGCCTCGTGTTCCTTGGCCAGCTTGCCGAGGTGCGGCATCGTCTGGAGGCAGGGGCCGCACCACGTCGCCCAGAAGTCCAGCACGTACACCTTGCCCGGCTCGAAGCGCGCCACCGGGTCGCCGTTGAGCCAGCGCGTGACCCGCAGCGGCGGGGCGGGGTCGCCGACGCGCAGGGTCACCGCCCCGGCCACGCGGCCGGGGCGGTGACCGCAGCCGGCGGCGAGGGTCGCCAGCGCGAGCAGGAGGGTCGCGGTCGCGGTGCGCATGGTCACTGGCCCTTCGGGGAGGCGGGGGGCGCGTCGTCCTTCTTCTTGCCGAACTTCGCGACGGCCTCTTTGAGCGCCGACTTCAGGTCGTCGTCGTCCGCCAGGGCGATCGCCTTCGCGCCGAGTTCGGCCGCCTTGGCCGAGTTGCCCACGGACTCGTAAGCGGAGGCGGCGCGGTAGACCGTCACCGCGTCCTTGTCGTCGAGAGCCATCGCGGCGTCGGCGGCGCGGGTCACGAAGTCGAGGTTGAGCTTGCCGGGGTTGAGCTGCGTCGCCCCCCAGACGCCGCCAACGAGCCGCAGGTGGGTGTCCTTCTTCGCCTTGGCCGCGTCGGAGAGCAGTTGCTCGCTCAGCGACTTGGCCTCGTCGAACTTCTTGGCCTGCATCAGCGTCACGAGCTTGGTCGTGACGAAGCCGGGGGTGCCCACGCGCTTGGGGTACTTCTTGCCGAAGGCGTCGAGGGCCAGCAGCGCGGCCGCGCCGTCCTTCTCGGCCCCGGCCTGGATCGCTTCGAGTTCGTCGTTGACTGCGGCGATCGCCTTCAAACTCGCCTCGCCCTTCCAGGTGCCGTCGAGGACCATCGGCAGCACCTCGTCGAGTTCCATCGGGTGTCCGATGAAGGCGATCTTGCCGGCCTTGTCCACGACGAAGGAGCAGGGGATGCCCTGCTGGCCGCTGGCCTCGAACCAGGCCTTGTCCATCACGTCAGTCTCGCAAACCGCGAACGGCACGCCGAGCTTCGGCCCGCGCTTGGCGACGAACTCCTCGACCTGCTTGAGCGTGTTCCGCTTGTCGGTCGTGGTCACCGGGAAGACCACCAGGCCGGCCTTGGCGTACTCCTTCGACAGCTCGGCGAGGTGCGGCATCGCCTGGATGCACGGCCCGCACCAGGTCGCCCAGAAGTCCAGCACGTACACCTTGCCGGCCTCGAAGCCCTTGACTTCGGTCCCGTTGAGCCACTTCTGCACGGTGATCGCCGGGGCCGCGTCGCCGACCTTGAGAACGGAGGCCTTGGGCTGCTCTTTAGCCTCCTTGGCGGCGTCGGTCGGCTTCGGCGCGTCCTTAGGCGGCGTCTGCGCGGAGCAGGCCACGCCCAGGCCGGTCAGGCCGCCGAAGAGCAGCGCGGTCAGGAGTCGTCGCATCGGTCGGCCTCGCGGGTCGGTCGGGGGGCGGAAGGGGTGGGGGCATCTTGTAAGATACCCCGCGACTGGGCAACCGTTACTTAGCGGGTTGTGTCGAATGTCCGAAATCGCCCGCCGCTTCGTGGTCCTGCACGCCTTCTTGCTCTGGCAAGGCGGCTTCGTCGTCTACGGCGGGGTCGTCGTGCCGGTCGGGGCCGAAGTCCTCGGCAGCGACCGCGTTCAGGGCTTCGTGACGCAGCAAGTCACCGGCTGGCTCAACCTCTTCGGCGTCGCCTGGTGCGCCGCGCTGGCCTGGGACTGCGCCGCCGTCCGCGGCGACCGCCTGCGCGCTGGGACCATATCGATCTGCGCGGCCTTGCTGGCGGTGCTGTTCGCCGTCCACCCGCACATGGACGCGCTGCTCGACGGCGACACGCAGTCGGTGCTCGACCGCAAACTCTTCCGCCGGCTGCACCAGGTTTACCTCGGCGTGAGTACGCTGCACTGGCTCTTGGCGATGCTCGTCGCCTGGCGGACGCTGCTCGCCTGGCGTCGCTTCGACTCCCAACTTCTGCATAAGGACGCCTGACGCATGACGACGGAACGACTGCCGACCCGCCCCGAAGTGGCCGCGGCCGACACCTGGAACCTCGCCAGCCTGTACGCCGACGACGCCGATTGGGAAGCCGACTTCGCCTCCTGGGTGGTGAGCGTCCCTGGGTACGCCACGCACAAGGGGAAACTCGGCGGCAGCGCCGACGCCTTGCTCGCCGGCTTGACGTTCGACCTGGCCTTCGAGCGCGCCGGCGACCGCCTGGGGACGTACGCGTTTTTGCGGACGACCGAGGACGTGGCCAACGGCCACTACCAGGGCATGAAGGCCCGCTACGTCGGCGTCGCCGCGAAGGCGGCCGAGGCCGGCAGCTACTTCCGGCCCGAAGTCCTGGCGATCCCCGCCGCGACGATGGCGAGTTACCTCGCCACGCCGGGACTCGCCGAGCACCGGCTGACCCTCGAGCGCCTGCAACGCTTCAAGCCGCACACGCTCAGCGAGGCCGAGGAGCGCGTGCTGGCGCTGGCCACCGAGACGGGCCAGACGGCGCACAACGTCTTCGACCAACTCCTCGACGCCGACTTGAAGTTCGGCACCATCGAACTGGAGCCGGGCAAGTCGATCGAGCTGAGCCACGGCAGCTACATGCAGTGCCTCGAACACCCCGACCGGGCGGTGCGTAAGACGGCGTTCCACCAGTACTACGCCGAGTACACCGACCACGCCAACACCCTGGCGGCGACCCTGGCCGGGAGCGTCAAGCAGGACGTGTTCGCCGCCCGCGTCCGCAACTACCCGAGCGCCCGCGCCGCGGCGATGTTCCCCGACAACGTGCCCGCGGCCGTGTACGACAACCTCTTAATCGCCGTGCGTAACAAGTTGCCGGCCGTCCACAAGTATTACGACCTGCGGAAGCGGGCCATGAAGCTCGACGCGGTCCACTTCTACGACGTGTACGTGCCGATCTTGAGTGACATCGAGAAGACGACCTCGTGGGACGCCGGCGTCGAGTTGGTCATCGACTCGTTGAGCATCTTGGGTACCGACTACACCAATGCGTTAACGAAGGGGTTGCGCGGCCGGTGGTGCGACCGCTACGAAAATAAGGGCAAGCACTCCGGGGCGTTCTCGAGCGGCTGCTACGACAGCGACCCGTACATCCTGATGAACTACAAGCCCGAGGTGCTCGACCACGTCTA
>JANXTD010000768.1 GCA_025352585.1 Fimbriiglobus sp. | reverse complement strand
CTCGGCTTCCTCGGCGCGACCGAGAGCACCGCCACGCTGCTCTACGACCGCCTCAACTTCGACGCGATCGTGCTGTCGAGCGAGTACCTCGACCTGGCCCGCCCCGGTACCTTTGACCGCGCCCGGCTGGCGCAGGCGCAGGCGCTGCCCGGCGTGGCGCGGGTGCTGCCGTTCTCCACGGCGCAGGGGCTGTGGCGCAACCCGATGTCGCCGGCCGACGACGAGGGGCACGGCGGCCGCAAGTGGCCGATCGTCATGCTCGGGGCCGACCCCGCCCAGTTGGGCGAACTCTTCCTACCCGGCGACCGCGGCCTCTTCGCCGACGCCGAGGACCGCCGACGAGCCGCCGCCGCCCTGAGCCGCCTGAACGTCGTGATGTTGGACCGCCGCTCGCGCCCGGACTTCGGCCGCGAGTCGGAGATGCCGCCCGGCACCGCGACGGAGTTCAACGGGGCGCGCGTCGAGTTGGCCGGTTACTTCTCGCTGGGCACCGGCTTCAGCTACACCGGCCTGCTGCTCGCCAACGAAGAGACCTACGCGACGCTGAACCGCCGACCGGCGGGCCGCGTGACCTTCGGCCTGGTGCAACTGACGCCCGGCACCGACGCGGCCGCCACTGCGGAAAACCTGCGGGCGTTGCTGCCGGGCGACGTGCTGGTGATGACGCGGGCGGAACTCGGCGACCGCGAGCGGAGCTACTGGATCGACAAGACGGCCGTCGGCCAGTTCTTCACCTTCGGCGTGGTCCTCGCACTTCTGGTGGGGGCGATCTTCGTCTACCAGATGATGGTGGCCGACATCAAGAAGCGGCTGCCGGAGTACGCGACCCTGAAGGCCGTCGGCTACCGCTTCGGCTACCTGTTCCGCGTGGTGGTGTGGCAGGCGCTGTTCCTGGCGGTCGGCGGCTTCGTCGGCGGCTTCCTGGCGTCGCTGGTGCTGTACCGCGTGACGGCCGAGGCGGCCCAACTGCCCGTCGGCATGACCGCCCAGCGCGTGGTGACCGTCTTCGCGCTCACGACGGCGATGTGCGTCGGCTCCGGGCTGGTGGCGGTGCGCAAGGTGCAGACCGCCGACCCGGCCGATCTGTTTTAGGCTCGCTTGGCTCGCCAGGTCGCCGTTTACTACGCGTTGATTTCGACGTAATCGACCCTGCTGGACGGTTCTGGGATCGGCACGCCGTCTTCAGCCATGCCCTCCAAGTGGAAAACGATTGCCTTCCGGATCGACACGGCGACTTCCTCAACAGTGTCACCGGTCGCCACGCACCCCGGCAAGTCCGGCACATATGCCGAGAAATTCGACCCGGCGTCCTCGACCACGATGGCGTAGCGCTTCATAAGTTCGCCCCAGACCCGTACCAGAGTGGGGCGTCACGCGGGCTGGCCACGCGCGATCAAAGCTCGCACTGCGTCCGCTAATTCCGTCGGGACGGCGACCATCGTGATGCCGTCGTCTTTCAAGGCAGCCTCGATCTCGTCAGCTTCTTCGTCCTCAGTTTGGTTGTCGTAATAAGCCGCCAGTTCGCGGAGTTTCTTGTCGTCCCACCCGGTTGGGTATTGTTGCGGCTCGCTCATAGAATCCTCCAGCGAAAGCGTTGGAATGCCTGCACGCAACCCGTAGCGCGATGGCCCTCGCGCCGGCGTCGTCGGCGACTTGGATGCGGACGCACGAAGCGAACAGTTCAAATCCGTGACTGCCAAATGCTAGGGTCTCGGCTGGTGTGGAAGACTGCGATGACCCGGACTCGCCCCTGCTCCTCACGGTAGTAAACGCAGTAGGGGAAGCCCCGAACGATGGCCCGACGCACTTCGCCGAACACGGCTTGGTGCAACCGCGGCGTCTTCCCAATGCGAGTCAGAACTATTTGCACCGCGTCGGCGAACTCCTCGGCCGCCGCCAGCCGCCGCATCGCATAGTAGTCATAGCCCGTGTCGAACTCGGCTTGGGCATCGTGGTCGAGGGTTACGGGGTAAGTCATTTCGACCAGCGGGCGCGGGCCGCGGCGCGGACTTCCTCCCACGGCACGCCGCGGGACGGGTCGGCGTCCGCAAGCGCGACGCGGCGTTCCAACTCCGCACGCACCTCGGGCGCGATCGGTTCCTCTTCGAGCGAGTCGTGAACGCTGTCCCACAAGGCTTGCGCTAAGGCGAAGCGGTCGGCAGGACTCAGGAGATCGACACCGAGTTGTTGAAGCGTCGGCGGCACGGCGAACCTCCGGGGGGACTGTAACCTTTTCAGTATACCGCGCCCTACCGCGCGTTGGTCTTCACCCCGGCGTCGTCGGCGACGTTGACCCAGACGTGGACGTGCGGGGCACCCCGGTAGTGCCAGACGAACGACGGGCCTTCCACGCGCCAGTTGTCCCAGACGCCGTCGTCGCCGGTGTCGTTGTCCGTGAAGAAGCTCAGCCGGCAGGCGTCGAGGCCGCCTTGCGTCTTGAGGCACTGCGTCGCCTCGTCGCGGTCCTCGGTGCGGAACGGTTCGAGGAGCTTGCCCAGGACCGTTTGCAACTCGGCCTTCTGGTCGGCCGACAGGTCGGTCACCGGCAGGCCGGGGCGGTCGCTGATCGCCTTGCCCGCGAAGCCGACGGCCGACTCCTTGGGCGACTTGGCCACGAGCGCGAGCTTGCGTTGCGCCCCGCTCAGGGTCGCGGCCAGCTTGTTCGCGGCGACGGCCTGGCTCCAGAAGACGTTGCCGGGGTGGTCGGCCGCCTCCTCGTCGCTGCCGGCGGCGTGGCCGTAGAAGATCGGCCCGCCGAAGGCCACGTGCTTCTCGGTGTTGCCGTCGGCCCGCAGGGTCTGGTGCCGGCCGCTCAGGACGAACTCGAACTGCTCGCTGCCGGGCGTCCCGAAAATCGCGATGCTCTGCTGGCTGCCCCACGGCTGGCCGCCGGCGTCCTCCTTCGCCTGCTTCACGAAGCGGTCGTGCCACTCGGGGCTGACGAGGCCGCGGAACACGTCGTGAATGATCCCCTGTTGCGACTTCGTGTAGAACTCGCTGCGCACCATCGGCTTCGTGATCTGCCAGTTGTTGGCCGTGAACGTCCGCAGCAGCCCGCGGTTCGGATCGACGTGGTCCCACGCGAAGCACATCGCTTTCTTCTGCGTGTCGGAGAGGGTGTCGTACAGCGCCTTCACGGCCGTCTCGGCGATGGAGGTCTTCGTCGGCGCGGCGGGTCCGGCCTTCGCCGTCGCCCACAGGGTCGGGGCGAGCGGCAGGGCCACGGCGGCGGTGGCCGTGCGTTGCAGGAAGCGGCGGCGGGAAAGCGACATCGGCGGGACTCCTGGAGGGGAGGAATCGCGTGAGTGTACCAGACGCCAACCCGCAAGTCACGCGGGCAACGGCTTGCCACGCGTCTCCGGGGCGAACGCGATCAGCAGCAGGCCGACGAGGTAGACGCCGGTGGTCACCGAGCAGGCGCGGGCGTAGTCGTTGCCGAAGGCGTTCAGCAGCGCCGTCGTTTGCAGCGCCCCGACGGCGGCAATGACGCGGCCGAAGTTGAAGCTGAAGCCCTGCCCGGCGGCGCGGATGGCCGTCGGGAACAGCTCCGGCAGGTACAGCGGCAGCCAGCCGTAGAACCCCGCGCACACGAAGCCGACGACTCCGGCGTGGAGCACGAGCGCCGGGCCGTAGTGGTCGTGCATCGTGTAGAAGCTCAAGAGCGCGGCCAGGGAGAGTACGCATAGCACGGCGTAGACCGGCCGGCGGCCGAAGCGGTCGCCCAGCAGCGCGATGGCGAAGCTGCCCAGCGCCGCCGCCGTGGCCGAAACGAGCATGACCGTCGGCACCGCTGTCGGGTCGCGGCCTTCGGTGAGCTTGTGAACGAACGTGTACTGCCACATGACCCCCGCCCAGGTCGCCAGCAGCGGCACCCCGGCCAGCCCCGCGCCGAGCAGCAGCCGCGCGACTTGCCGGCGGACTCGCGCCGGCGGCACGCCGCTGCGGGCGAGGTACTGGCGGATCGGCAGCAGGAAGCAGCCGGCGGCGACGGCGACGAGCGGCACCGTCCCGGCGAACTTCCAGGCCACGGGCAGCGGGTTGGCCCACAGCGCGACGACGCCCAGCGCCGCCGCCATGCCGGCGAGGATGATGGGTAAGTCGCCGCCGCCCCAGTGGTTGACCTTGCCCTCGTCGCGCGCCTGTTCCCACGGCTTCGACTCGGGCACGAACAGCCGCAGGAACAGCGTCAGGACCGCCGGCAGTGCCCCGAGGAACATCAGCAGCCGCCAGTTCGACGCCCCGGCGAACTCGAACGTCGGCATCTGGTTGAGGCCCAACGCCACGACGGCGACGATCGCGTAGCCGAGGTTGCCGGCCGCGCCGATGGCCGCGGCGAGCTTGCCGCGCGGCGTGTCGGCGAACAACTCCATGACCAGCGCGACGCCCAGCGCCCACTCGCCGCCCATGCCGAGTGCCCCGAGGAAGCGCAACACGGCGAGGTGCCACGGCTCCGTAGCGAAGCCGCACAGGCCGCTGCAGCCGGCGTAGACGAGCACGCTGAGCGTCATCGCCTTGACCCGGCCGACGCGGTCGCCGAGCCGGCCGAACAAGACGCCGCCGGTCGCGGCCCCGACGAGGAAGCCGGCGGTGATCACGCCGAACCACAGGCCGACGACGCTTTCCAGCGTGCCGGCCCCGAGGAGGTCCCGCAACGCCGGCCGGGCGACCAGCGGGAACAGGCCCATCTCGAAGCCGTCGAACATCCAGCCCAGCAGCGCGGCGACCAGCGCCAGGTTGCGGCGCGGCGAGTTACTCACCGCGTTCCTTCTGCACTTCGGCGTAGCGGGCTTCGAGCTTGGCCGTGAGTGCCGGCAGCTTGTCGAAGTACCGCTTCGACGCCCGCGGCTTGCGACGGGTCAGGGCGTAGGCGGTGATCAGCGGCAGGGCGATGGTGCTATCGACGTAGCAGGTCACGGTGCCGGGTAACTTGTCGGGGTTAACCTTGCCCCACGTCATCGCCTCACTCGGGGTCGCGCCACTGAGGCCGCCGGTGTCGGGGCGGGCGTCGGTGAACTGCAAGAAGTAGTCGTGCCCGGCTTCGAGCAAGCCGAGGACTTCCTGGATTTGCGGCTCGGTTTGCAGCATAAAGTTCTTGGGCGAGCCGCCGCCAAGGATGAACACGCCGCTCGTGCCGCCGCCGGCCTTGGCCTCCCAGACGATCGACGCCGTCTGGTTGATGTCGCGCAGCGGGTCGATGCGCAGCTTCGAGCCTTCGAGCATCAGCGCGGCGAGGTTCATGCCGATGGAGCTGTCGCCCGGCGAGCTCGTGTAGATCGGCACGCCGGCGCGGTACGCCGCCGCGAGCAGCGACTTGCCGCCGACGCCGGTTTGTTGCTCGCGCTCGTTGAGGTACTTGCCGACGAGGTTGTGGAACTCGGCCGTGCCCATCGTGTGTTGGAACGCTTCGCCGCGGCACAGCGTGCGGTAGAACTTGTCGGTGCCGAGGAGGTTTTCGTAGTCGAAAATGATGTCGTAGATGCGGATGACCTGGTTCTCGCGCAACTGCAAGTCGGGCAGGTTCGGCCCCGACTGGTACAGGTCCATGCCCAGCGCGAAGTGCGTGTCGTGGTAGAGGTTCGCCCCCGTCGAGACGATCCAGTCGATGAAGCCCGCCTCGACGAGCGGCACCAGGCACGCCATGCCCAACCCCGCCGGCGTGAGCGCGCCACTTAGCGCCAGGCCGACGGTGCAGTCGTCGGCCAGCATGCGCTCCGCGTACAACCGACAGCCCTCGCGCATCCGCCCGCCGTTGTAACTGAGGAACGCCGTGTCGAGTAAGTCGGCGGCGAGCATGTTGCCGGTCACGGCCGGCGGGTCGATCTTGTGCTGACTGATCGACTTCATGAAGTCGATGTTGGCCGCGGACCCGGCGTGGCGGTCGAGTTTCGGCTTGTGCGGGTGCATCGTCGGGGTCCTGCGGCGTGGGGGCGTCGCGGCTATTGGATGGACTCCCGCCGGAGATTCAACGGCGCGTCGTTTCCGCGACCAACGCCGCGTAGTCTTCCGGCGTGTTGACGTTGCGCAAACTCTCCGGGTGCGGGAAGTCTTCGACAATCGTCGTCGGCAGCGCGTCGAGCAGGCCCAGCATCGACCGACGGTCGGCCGCGAGCCGTGACAACGCCACGTCACCGGCGTCACGTCGGTACACCGCGGCGAGC
Organism: Fimbriiglobus sp.; assembly: GCA_025352585.1. Classification (GTDB taxonomy): domain Bacteria; phylum Planctomycetota; class Planctomycetia; order Gemmatales; family Gemmataceae; genus Fimbriiglobus. The sequence continues at coordinate 8,167 of JANXTD010000768.1, read as the reverse complement.
GGGTGCAGCCGGCCGGCGTGACGCGGCACGGCGATTGCTGCTTTTCCCAGGCACCCCAACATGTGGGCGATGAACTCCGGGCGCAGCAGCGGGGCGTCGCACGACGACAGGAACGCCGCGGTCACGGACGGCGGTAACGCGGCCATGCCGGTGGCGAGGCCCATCAGCGGACCGCAGTCGGGGGCGCAGTCGAAGGCGAGCGGCACGCCGTCGGGCAGCGGCGGGAGTTCTTGGCCGACGGCGGCGACGACGACGACCGGGTTCACGACGGCTTGCATCGCTCGCAGAATGCGTAGCAGCATCGGCTCGCCGTTCACGGTCAGGAGGGCTTTCGACTGGCCCATGCGCGAGGAGTGGCCACCGGCGAGCAGGATTCCGGCGAAGTGGTCGGCGGTCGGCGGTGGGAAGTGCGGGGTCAGCGGACGCAGTCGAACTGGTGGACGAGCCGGCGGCTGTTGATGTCGAGGGCTTCGAGGATCTGGATGACCGGCTCGATGTCGAGCCGACAACGCTTGGCCCAGGCGATCACCCCGAGGTTCTCCTGGCCGTCCTTCAGGAGTTCGACGATTTGGTCGAGGAGGTCGCGGTGGTCGGTGAAGTCGCGCCGGAGCAAGCCGAAGTCGCCGCGGTCGAGTTCCATCCAGAAGGTGTTGCCCTGGAGGTGTTCGAGCCAGCGGGCGCGCAGGTAGCCCCACCAGTGGTGCTGCACCCAATTCTTGATGGCCCCCTCGCCGAGGTCGCGGCCGGCCTTCTCACTTTCGATCCACTTGAAGCGGTCGGCCTCGTGGACGCAGTCCGTGAAAATACTACGGCGGTCGATCGGCGTCCCGTGCGGCAGGTCGAGGGCGTCGGGCGAGTCGTAGGCGTGGCGCTCGGGGCAAAAGGGGGCGACGACCGGCATCTCGGTGACCTCACGGAGTAGCGAAGGCGTGCCGGCTTGCGCCGGCGTGCGGTAGTAGTTTAACACACGCTTCACCACGCGGGCAAGATTGATGTCCCGGAAAAGTCTTCCCGGACCCCCACCGCGAGGCGACGCGCCCCGGCTCGGGTGACCCCACCGAACGCCCTGGCGGGCGGAAATTGCGCGCCGGGTCGAGTGGCCGGCAAAGCTCGCGCCGTGTCAGCTCGGGGTCTCGGGGGCCGCCGCCTTGGCCCGCTCCCGCAGGTCGCGCCACAGCGTGGCGAAGTCGGCGGGCGGGGCCTCGTCCCAGGCCATCGTCTCGCCCGTCGTCGGGTGCTTGAAGCCGAGGCGGACCGCGTGCAGCATCGGCCGCAGGGCGTCGCTGCCGTCGGGCAACGGCTTGCCGTGTAGAGGGCGGTCGTAAAGCTTCTCGCCGCAGAGCGGGTGCCCCGCCTCGCCCAGGTGAATGCGGACCTGGTGCGTGCGGCCGGTTTCGAGGCGGCATTCCACGGCGGCGTATTTGCCCAGGTTCTCCGCGATTTTGACGTTGGTGACGGCCCGCTTGCCCTCGGCGTGGTCGGCGGCCCCGCTGCCGCGCCGGCCGTCGCCGCGGTCGGGAATCAGTGTACTTTCGAGGCGGCCGGCCTTGGGCAAGCCGCCGCGCACGAGCGCCAAGTAACGGCGCTCGACGGTGTGCTTGCGGAACTGCTCGGTCAAGCCCTTCGCGGCGGCGGCAGTGCGGGCGAACACGACTAGCCCCGACGTGCCCTGGTCGATGCGGTGGACCGCCACGAGCTTGGCGCGGGGGTTGCCCAACAGCATCGGCACGAAGTCGGCGACGGTCTTGGGCAGGAAGCCGCCCTTGCCCGCGCCGAACTCGGCCGCTTCTTCGGCGTGCCGCATCGTGGTGATGCCGGCGGGCTTGTTGACGACCGCGACGGCGTCGTCGGAGTAGACGAGTTCGAGGCCCGACGGGATCGCCGGCGTGTGGGCGTCCCGGCGCGGGGCCTTCGGCTGAGGCCTTTCGAGGGTGCGCTCCGAGGCCCGCTTCGACTTCGGCTCGGGGGCTTTCGCCTCCCCCGGTTTCGCCGGCGCTTTGGGCAGCACGAGGCCGGGCTTGCGTTCCAAGGTGCCGTCGCGGATCCAGACGCGGTTGCCGCGCTTGATGCGCAGCGCGACATCGGTGCAGCCCATGCCGGCGACGCGGACGTGGCCGCCGGCGACGAGGCTCTTGGCCTGCTTCCACGAGAGGTGGAAGCGCTTGCGCAGCATCCCGGCGACGGTCTCGCCCGCGTCGTGGTTGTCGGCCAGGAATTGCACAGGGGCCATCGGTCGCACTCGGGTCGCGGGGGTGAAGGCGGTATTGTAGCCGCCGGGGCACGGAGCGTCCGCGTGAGCGCCGCGTCACCCCCGGTCCAGCCACGCCCGCACCAGCACGGCCGCCTTCGTCGCGCGCGGCAAGCGCACGCGGCGCGTCAGCACGTCGCCGGCGCGGGCCTCGACGCGGTCGAGCAGCCTGCGATACAGCGTCGAGAGCGCCGTGAAGATTCGCCGGCCCTCGGGTGTGAGCATCCCGGCGAGCGGCATACTCGCCGCGTAAAACTCCCGCGCCCGCGCCGCCTCGAACGCCACCAGCGCGAGGAACTTCGCCTGATTCGCCGGCTCCGCGCACGTCGCCGGCGTGAGGCCGAAGCGGGCGAAGTCCTCGGCCGGCAGGTAGACGCGGCCGTCGCGAAAGTCTTCGCCGAAGTCGCGCAGGATGTTCGTCAACTGGAAGGCGACGCCCGCCGCTTCGGACGCGGCGGCGACTGCCGCGGGATCGACGCCCGGCCGCACGCCCCAGACCGGCACGCACGCCAGCCCGACCGCCGACGCCACGCGGTAGCAGTACGGGTACAACTCGTCGAAGGTGGCGAAGGGTTGCGGCACGACATCCTGGGCGACGCCGTCGATCACCGCGTGCAGGTGGGCCACCGGCACGGCGTAGCGGCACACGGTGTCGTGCAAGGCGGCGTGGACGCGGTGGGCGAAGACGCCGCGGGTGGCGTCGTCGAGTTGGGCACGCCAGCGGTTCAGGGCGTGGCACTTCGCCGCGGGGTCGCCCGGCTCGTCGGCGAGGTCGTCGGTCAGCCGGAAAAAGGCGTAAAGTGCCGCCATGCCGTCGCGCTTGGGCCGCGGCAACAGCCGGAAGGCCAGCGGGAAGCTCGACTTCGCGCGGGCCGTCACCCGGCGGCAGTGGGCGTAGGAGGCCGCGACGCGGTCCCGGCTCACGGGAACGTCACGCGCACCGGCTGCCCCACGCGCAACGGCGGCTTGCCCGGCGGCGCGGCGTCGGTCACGTCGATCAGGCACTCCAGCACGTACGTCGGCGTCAGCGCCAGCGCGTCTTGCTGCGACCGACGGGCCAGGAAGGCCGTGCCGACCCGGCGGACGACGCCCTCGTAGGTGAAGGCGAAGTTGTTGCTGTCGGTGATGCTGACCTTGGTGCCCTCCTTGTCGCTGACGCGCGGGGCGAACTCCGACTCGACCTCGGCGCGCACGACCCGCTTGCCCGACGGCACGATCCACAGCACCGGCGAGCGCACGGCTGGGCCGAAGGTCTGGCCCGGCGTGGCGTAGACGCGCTCGACCACCCCGGCGACGCGGGCCTTCAGCGTGCAGGCGTCGAGGGCACCCTGGGCCTCGGCGACCAGTGCGGTGTACTGCGCGATCTTGGCGTTGGCGGCCCGCACGTCGGCGTCCACCGGCGTCAACTTGAGGCCCTGCAACTTCAACTCCTCGCCGTCGATCTTGGCGCGCAAGTTGTTCAGCGCCTCGTTGCCCTTGCGGAGTTCGAGGTTCTCGCTCCGATCAACGACCTTCTCGGCCGGCGTCCGCAACGCCCCGGTCGTCGGGAGCTTCAAGTCCAGGACGCGCTCGAACTGCGTGCTGGCGATCTTGAACTGGTCCTCGCCCTCCTTGAGGTTCGCGCGGAGCGTGCGAATCGTCAACTCTTGGGCCTGGAGTTGCAGCGGCAGCCCGACGCGCTGCGCCTCCGCCTTGACCAAGTCTTCGCGGGCCGCCGCCAGACCGGCCAAGGCTTGCGGCAACTTTTCGCGCACCTGCGCGTCGTCGAACTTCACCAACGGGTCGCCGACGGCGACGGTCTGGCCCTCGGTCACGAGCAGCTTGTCCACCGTGAGCAGTGCCGCGAGCGCCGGCGGGCCGACGGGGGCCTCGGGCGGGTCGCTCATCACACTGCCCAGCACCGTGACGCCGCCCCCGACCGCCGCGGCGGGCTTGGCCGGGGCAGCAGGTTTCGGCGAGCCGTCGGGCGGGTCGAGCAGCCGCGCGCCCAGCAGCGCCCCGGCCAGCAGGACGACCCCGGCGGCCCAGGGCAACGCTTTCCAACGCATCGTCATGAGAGGTCCGCCAAGGGGCTTCGGGACAGTTCGCCGAGGTGGCCGTCTTCTAAATGGTACGCGATATCCGTGTAGGGTAGCATGCGACTGTCGTGAGACACGACAAAGATGGTCGCCCCGTGCTCGTGCGCCTCGCGGCGCAACAGTTCGAGCACCAGCTTGCCGTTCTCCCAGTCGAGGGCCGAAGTCGGCTCGTCGGCGAAGATGAACTTCGAGCCTTTGACCAGCGCCCGGCCGATGGCCACGCGCTGCTTCTCGCCGCCGGAGAGTTGCGACGGCTTCTTGTTCATCTGGCCGCCGAGGCCCAGCCCTTCGAGCATGGCGTGCGACCGGCGGCGGGCGTCCGACGAACTGGCGTTCTGGCCCCACTTCAAAACGATCTCGAGTTGCTGCGCCGCGGTGAACGCGGGGAAGAGGTTGTAGCCCTGGAAGATGAAGCCGACTTGCCGCAGGCGGAACGCCTCGCGCTGGGTCTGCGACATCCCCCAGACATCGACGTAGCCGCCGCCCTCCCAGGCCAACACCTGCCCGGCGTCGGGGTTGAGCAGGCCCGACAGGATCGCCAGCAGCGTCGACTTGCCGCTGCCCGACGGCCCCATCAAGAGTGCTAGCCGGCCGGGGAAGAGGTCGAACGTCACCTGGCTCAGCGCCACGCGCCGGGTCGCGCCGTCGCCGAAGGTCCGCTCGAGGCGGACCGAACGCAGGCTCGGGTTCGACGACGCGCTCGGCATACTCACCTCAGGAGGCTCATCGGCTCGATGTTCTTGACCGACCGCAGCGCCACCAGCCCCGCCAGCAGCGACGTTCCCATCGTCAGCACCGCGGCACCCAACAGCACTTCCCAGCGAATGACGACGCGGCCGCCGGCCTGCTCGGCGACGTAGCCCAGCAGGTGGACCACCGGGTACGCCAGGGTCACGCCGATCAGGCCGATCCAGAACGACTGCGTCATCACCAGCCCGTAAATCTTTCGCCGCGGGATGCCCAACGCCAGCAGCGTGGCGAACTCCTTGGCGCTCGCCATCGTCGCGGCGTACAGGGTTTGCGCCGTGATGACCGCGCCGACCAACAGGCCCAGCAGCGCCGCGTACCCCAGGGCGACGCCGGCCTTCGTGCGCAGCAGCCAGAACATCCGCGACTTGGTCGAGAACTCGTCGGCGGTGTAGACCGACATCTCGGGGTATTCCGCGGCCAACTCCTTGGCGATGCCCTTGGCGTGGGCCGGGTCGTCGCAGCGGGCCAGCAGGTACGTGACGTGGTCGGAGTAGGTCGGGTTGACGGCCACGAGGAGTTCGCGCGCCGTCGTCTGCGAGCAGAGCAGCCACGGCGCGGCCAGGCTCTTGATGCCGCTCACCACCCCGACCAGCCGGACCTCGCGGCCGTTGACCTTGCCGCGGTCGCCGACGCGCTCGAGGCCCAGCTTACCGAGGTCGGACTGATCGACGCAGACGGTCATGCTCTCCGTCAGCAGTTGGCGGTGCTCGGCCGTCAGCACGTCGGGGCAGCCGGCGTGGTCGGCGGTCAGGCCGGTGCCGACGACGGTACACAGCGAGTAGCCGCCGCTCGGCTTGGTGAAGTTGGCGAAGTTCAGGTAGTACAACTCCGGCATCTGCACGCCGGGCTTGTTGAGTCGGCCGATGTAGCTCGCCGGGATCGGCCGGCCCAGATCGACGCTCTCGACGTGGTTGCCGCCGACCCAGAGGTCGGCCGAACTGTGGTCCACCGGGATCGAGGTCAGCTCGAACAGCCCCAGTAATAGGCCGACTTGCAGGGCGATCAGCACCGCCGAGAACAGCACCGCCCCGACGCCGGCCGCGTAACGGCTGCGCTCGTGGATCAGGGTTTGCAGGGCGTAGGTCATTCGGCTCGGGTATCGGGTATCGGGTATGGTCAGACTGTCGCGAGTGACGGCACGGCGTAGCCCAGCGACGGCAGGCTGCACAGGCCGGAGTCCATGTAGAGGTGGTGCCAGAGTTGCGTCGAGACGACGGCGGTCAGGCCCATTTCGAGGCCGGTGCGGCCCGGCGAACGCCGCCGCATCGACGCCAGGCGGGCGCGGCCGGCGGCCACGGCGGCGGGGTCGAAGAACTCCGTCTTGCGCAGACTCTCCGGCGAGAGAACCTCGTCGATCCACGGACTCTGGCCGGGGGCGGCTTTTTGAATCCAGCTATCCATCGGGGCGCGGAACATCAGCTTCTTGCGCCACGCCACCTCCTTCGGCAGCCAGTTCTCCGCGACTTTCCGCTCGATGAACTTGTCTTGCAGCAGCCCGCGCAGCTTCCACGACGGGTGCAGCTTGGCCATGTAATCGACCACGTCCTCGTCGAGGAACGGGTACCGCGTCTCGACGGAGTTGTGCATCGCCACGCGGTCGCCCTTGCCCGACAACAGGTGCCCGGCGAGCATGATGCGTGCGCCCAGGTACATCTGCCGGTGGAACGGGTGCCAGCGACGCAGCTTCGGCGTCAGTTCGAGGTCGTCGTAGGGCGACTTGTCCATCACCGACGCCATGATGTCGCGGCGGAAGAAGCGCAGCTTGTTGAGGCTCATCATGCCGTACAGGTCGAGCCAGCCGTTCTGCCCGCCGACGGCGTCCTGGGCGTGGCGGACGAACTCCTGCGGGTAGATGGGGCTGCCGGCGAAGTACTTCAGCACCAGCTTGCGTGCGTAATAGCCCAGCGGCACGCCGGGGACGTTGTCGAGCCAGCGCGTCGCCCGGTGGATCTTGAACCACGGGTAGCCGGCCAGCCACTCGTCGGCCCCCTCGCCGGTGAGCGCGACCTTGAAGCCGTTGGCCCGCACGCTCCGCGCCAGGTGCATGATGCCCAAGCACGCCGTGTCAATCACGGGGAACTCCGCGGCGGCGACGAGTTCGGGGTAGCCGGTGCGCAACTCGTCGTGGCCGCACGGCACCACGACCGGCGCGCAGCCGAGGTACTTCGCGGTTTGCAGGGCTTCCGACTCCTCGTTCTGCCCCGGCTGCTGCACACTGACGGTGAACGTCGGTAGCGGCCGGCCGAGCACCTTGCAGGCCATCGCCACGATCAGCGACGAGTCGACGCCGCCCGACAGGTACGACACGACCGGCACGTCGGCCCGCAAGCGCTTCTCCACCGCAGCGTACAGCACCTCCTCGAAACCGCGAACCGTCTTGTCCTCGTCGAAGCCGTAGTCCTCGTCGCCCCAGTCGGGGTAGTTGACTTCCCAGTAGATCTTGCGCGTCAGCATCGCCGCGACGCTGCCCTGGCCCGGCGTGAAGTGCAGGTACTGCCCCGGCGGCAGCAGGGTCACGCCGTCGAAGACCGTCACCGGCCCCGGCATGGCGAAGAACGTGAAGATGTGGTTCAAGCCCTGGATGCTCGGCTTCGGCGTGACCAGCCCCGACGCGAACAGGGCCTTGGCCTCGCTGGCGAACAGCAGCCACGGCCCGCCGTCGAGTGTGACGGTGGCGTAGAAGAGCGGGCAGATGCCGGCGCGGTCCCGGCCGAGGGCGAACTCGTTCGTGGTTTCGTCCCAGACGCACAGTGCGAACTGGCCCTTGAGGTGACTCCAAAGGCCGGCGCGGTGTTCTTCCCAGAGGTGCGGGATGATCTCGGTGTCGGTGTGCGTCCGGAAGCGGTGGCCGTTCGCCTCAAGAGCCTTGCGCTGCTCGGGGTAGTCGAAGAACTCGCCGTTGAACACCGTCCAGACGTTGCGGTCTTCGTTGCCGATCGGCTGCTGCCCGTCGGCCAGTCCAACGATCGACAGCCGGCGGTTGGCGAGGCTCACGCCGGGCCGTTCGAGGTAGCCGTCTTCGTCGGGGCCGCGGTGGACGATGGCGGCGGCCATGCGCGCGAGCACCCCCCGCGGGGCGGCCCGCTTCGCC
>JANXTD010000765.1 GCA_025352585.1 Fimbriiglobus sp. | reverse complement strand
GCAGAGGCTTGGGATGCCGCCTCCAAGTTTCTGCGACACCCCACACCCGAAACCCGACACCCGATTCCGACCACGGTGAGGCGACATGAGCACAAGTGCCGTAATTGAGCCGAGCTACACCGGCGACAACATGAAGACGTTGCGCGACGCCGCGCACATCCGCCAGAACCCCGACATGTACGTCGGCAACACGCAACTGTCGGGGTTGCACCACCTCGCCTACGAAGTCGTCTACAACTCCGTCGATGAGGCGTTGGCGGGCTACTGCAAACAAATCAAGATTGTGCTGCACGTTGACGGCAGTATCGCCGTCATCGACGACGGCCGGGGCATCCCCGTCGATATCAAGGCCGACACCGGCAAGTCGGCCCTCGAAGAGGCGCTCACCGTCGTCGGCAACTCGGGCAAGTTCGACAACGACGCCTACAAGGTCAGCGCCGGCCTGCACGGCATGGGGTCGAAGGCGGCCAACGCGCTCTCGGAGTGGACCGTCGCCGAGGTGCGCCGCAACGGCCGCGTCTACAAGATGGAGTTCGCCCGCGGCTACGCCACCTCGAAGCTGCAAGACATCGGCCCCGCGCCCGCCAAGACGACCGGGACCAGCATCACCTTCAAGCCCGACGCCGAGATTTTCGGGTCGCTGACGTTCGGCTACGAAACCCTCTCTGACCGCTTCCGCGAGCTGGCGTTCCTCAACAAAGGCTTGCACCTGGGCCTCGTGGACGAGATCCAGGGCAAGGCCGAGAACTTCCAGTACGCCGGCGGCATTGCGGAGTACGTCGCGTACTTGAACACCGGCGAGCACGTCGATCACGCGCCGATCTACATGCACAAGGTCGTTGATAAGATCAGCGTCGAGGTCGCGCTGCAATACTCTAACAGCGAAGACGAGCGGGTGCGCTGCTTCACCAACAACGCCTACAACCCCGTCGGCGGCACGCACCTGAGCGGCTTCCGCACCGGCATCACGCGCGTGTTGCAGAACTACGGCAAGAAGGAAGGCCACTTCAAGGACACGATCGAACTGAAGGGCGAGGACTTCCGCGAGGGCTTGACGGCCGTCGTGAGCATCGGCCACCCCGACCCGCACTTTGAAGCCCAAACCAAGATCAAGCTCAACAACCCCGAAGTTGAAGGTTTGACTTCGAGTGTCGTCTACGAGTTCATGTCGGAGTACCTCGAGAAGAACCCGGCGATTGCCAAGGTCATCTGCAAGAAGATCATGCTGGCCGCCGAGGCGCGCATCGCCGCCCGCAAGGCGCGAGAGGCGGTCACGTCGCGCAAGAACATCCTCTCCGGCGGCGGCCTGCCCGGAAAGCTGATGGACTGCACCAGCCGCGACCGCGAGAAGAGCGAACTGTTCCTCGTCGAAGGCGACTCGGCCGGCGGCTCCGCGGAGTCGGGCCGCGACCGCATGGTGCAGGCGGTGCTGCCGCTGCGGGGCAAGGTGCTGAACGTCGAGCGGGCCAAGCTCGACAAGCTGCTCGGCAACGCCGAAATCGCCGCGCTCATCGCCGCGTGTGGGGTGGATATCAGCGGCGACCGCAACGAGTCCGACGCCGTCGATATCTCGAAGCTGCGCTACGGCCGCATCGTGATCCTGACCGACGCCGACGTGGACGGCCAACACATCCGGACCCTGCTGTTGACGTTCTTCTTCCGCCAGATGCGCAAGGTCATCGAAGATGGACACCTGTACGTCGCGCGGCCGCCGCTGTTCAAGGTGACGCAGAAGAAGGACGTGCGCTTCATTCAGACGCGCGAGGAGATGGTCAAGATTCTCTTCGCCCGCGGCTTGAAGGACACGGCGCTCGAACTGCTCGCCGAGTCGGGCCGGCCGGCGCAGACGTTCGCCGCGGACAAGTTGCAGGCCCTCATCCCGGTGTTCGCCGAGATCGAGAACGCCGTCAACATCCTCGAACGCCGTGGCCACCCGCTGGTCGGCTTCCTCGACCTGCTCGCCGACGACAAGTTGCCGGTGTTCCACGTCCGGCTCGGGGCGAAGGAGCATTTCTTCCACACGTCCGAGGAGGTCGAAGCCTTCCGCGTGGCGGAGTCGGCCAAGCTCGGCCGGGAACTGTTCTTGAGCGAAGAACTGCTCGGCGCAGTCGCCCCGGTGACCGCCGTTGCCGTGGCGGGCGCGACGCCGCCGGTGGACCTGGAGGAGCGCTACCGCTTCACGGTCGAGGAGTGGCACGAGGTGCGGTCGCTCAACCGCGGCCTGGCGAAGCTGATCGCCGCCGGGCTGTTACCGCGCGACCTGATCCCCCTGCCGCGCCTGGCCGGCCGCGAGCCGGCGGTGCGCTTCGCGCTGGTCCACGGCGATGGCCGCAAGGACTTGGCCGACCTGCGCGAGGTCGTCGGGCAGATCCGCAAGCTCGGCGAGAAGGGTATGACGATCACGCGGTTCAAGGGGCTGGGCGAGATGGACCCCGACGAGTTGTGGGACACGACCCTCGACCCCGCCAAGCGGACGCTGTTGCGTGTGACGCTGACCGACGCCCACGCCGCGCACAAGATGTTCACCACGCTGATGGGCGAGGAAGTCGAAGGCCGCAAGCAGTTCATCCTGAACCACCGCGCCAACATCGAAGACATCGACTACGGCTCATAATAACCTGCGGCCCGCCGCAGGCGCGTTAGCCCGATGAGCTACGCCGTCCAGAAGCGGAGCAGGTCGCGGGCGAGGAAGTGCGTCACGCCCTGGGCGGCGAGCAGGCTCTTGGCGGCCTTGGCGCGGCGGCCGCACAGGCGACGCCAGGCGAACTGGGCGAGCTTCGCGGCGAGTTGAAGC
>JANXTD010000689.1 GCA_025352585.1 Fimbriiglobus sp. | reverse complement strand
GTGGGACGCTTCGCGGGCTTGCTCGACGGCGCGAGCAGGTTCGGGCCTTTGCCCCCGCCGGTCGCCCCGGCCGCACGGGTGAACCGGCCCGACGACGACGACGACGACGACATTTTCAGCGGCGCGGAGCCGTCCGCCGGGCCGGCGACGATGTCCGGCCGGACGCAGACGTTCTACCCGAGTCGCATGGCGGCCAGCGGGGGCAAAGGCCCGAACCTGCTCGCGCCGTCGAGCAAGCCCGCGAAGCGTCCCACGCAAGTCGCGGTCCGGCCGGTCGCGGCGGCCCGGCCGATCGCCTACCCGGAGCCGGACGAGGCGGCGACGCCGATCTGGCAACTGGTCGCGCTCGGCGTGGCGACCTTCGCCGCCGCGACGGCCGCCGCCTGGTGCTTCGTGCGGTGACGCGGCCCGCCGGTCACTTCGGCCCGTAGACCGCCGCCGGGTCGAAGACGCGCCCGCCGGCGACGCGCAGCTCGCCCCCGACGAGTTCGCGGAAGAAGCAACTCGGGTAGCCCTCGTGGCACGCCGCCCCGCCGACCTGCGTCACCTTCAGCAGCACCGCGTCGCCGTCGCAATCGACGTGCACCGACTGCACCTCCTGCACGTTGCCGCTCTCCTCGCCCTTGCGCCACAGCCGGTTGCGGCTGCGCGAAAAGTACACGGCGCGGCGGGTGCGGACGGTCTCCGCGAACGCCTCGGCGTTCATCCAGGCGACCATGAGCACCTGCCCCGTCGCCGCGTCCTGGGCGATCGCACAGACCAGCCCGCCGCCCTTGGTGAAGTCGAGCATCAGTCGTCGTCCGTTCTGAGGGGGAGTTTGCCGCCGGCGGCGAAGGCGGCCTTCACGTCGCCGTTGAGCAGGGTGATCAGCGCCCAGAGGCCGACGGGGGCGGCGAAACAGAGGCACGCCCCGCACGGGTAGAACGCGGCCAGCGAGGCCGTCACCGCGAGCCCGTAACTCTTCAGCCCGCGCATCCGCAAGCCGCCCACGACCATCAGGCCGGAGGCGGCGAGGCTCACCGCCGTGGACGCGAGGTTCGCCGGCGAGTCGAGGCGAATCTGGCGGACCTGCTCGACCTGCGCGAGTTGGTCGTCGCGGGCTTGCGACGGCGGCTGCTTCTCGATGAGTGGCTTCATGAAGTCCGCGTAGGCGTCGCCGAACGAAGCGGGCGCGGCCAACGCGACCGCGAGGCTGATCGCCCCCAGCGACGAGCCGAGGAGGCCGAAGGCGACGAGCAAGATCGCGGGCACGGCGACCTTGCCGCGCGCGGCCACCACGTCCGCGGGCCGGGGAGGGGCGTCGCCGATTTCGTCGTCGAAGCGGTCGTCGTCGCGGGCCATGTCAGGGTCTCGGAATTGGGTGTCGCGTGTCGTACTTAGTCACCGGCCCCGACGCGGGCTTCTGATCCGGCATTCTGCACTCTGCACTTTGCCTTCTGCACTCCGGGTCGCCCGACTCAGTACGCCATCAGGCTGTACACGTCGTGGCCGCCGAGCTTGCCGCGGCCTCCCAGGAAGGCGAGTTCGACCAGGAAGGCGCAGCCCAGCACCGTGCCGCCGGCCTGCTCGACGAGCTGGCAGCCGGCCGCCATCGTGCCGCCGGTGGCGAGCAGGTCGTCTACCATCAGCACGCCCGCGCCGGGGGCGATGCCGTCAATGTGCATGTGCAGCTCGGCCTCGCCGTACTCGAGTTCGTACTTCAGGCTGTAGGTGCGGTACGGCAGCTTGCCCGGCTTGCGCAGCGGGATCAGCGGCACGCGCAGTTGCAGCGCCAGCGGCGCGGCGAACAGGAAGCCGCGGGCTTCCACGGCGGCGATGGCGTCGATCTTGGCCGTCGAGTAGTGGGCCGCGAGCTTCGAGATGGCGTACTCGAAGGCGTCGGGGTCGGCGAGCAGCGGCGTGATGTCCTTGAACAAAATGCCCGGCTTGGGGAAGTCGGGGATGTCGCGGATGTAGCGGTTCAGGTCCACGGTTCGGCCGCTCCGGTGCGAGGCGCTTCCCTATCGTGGAGTCATCGTATCCGCGCGACCCCCGGAAGCAACGCCATGAGCCGCACCGTCCGCCCCGCCGCCCCCGCCGACCACGCCACCGTCGTCGCGTTCAACGCCGCGCTGGCGCTGGAGACCGAGGGCAAGCGCCTCGACCCCGCGACGCTCGCGGCCGGCGTCGCCGCGGCGCTCGCCGACCCCGCCAAGGGCTATTACACCGTCGCTGAGGACGCCGGCCAGGTCGTCGGGCAGTGTCTCGTCACGCTGGAGTGGTCCGACTGGCGCAACGGCTGGTTCTGGTGGATTCAGAGCGTCTACGTGCTGCCGACGGCCCGCCGCACCGGAGTCTTCCGCGACCTGTACCGGCACCTCGAAGCCGACGCCGCGGCGCGCCCCGAGGTGATCGGGATCCGCCTTTACGTCGAGCGCGACAACGCCCGCGCCCAGGCGACCTACGCGAGTCTCGGCCTCGTCGAGGAGCCGTACGCGCTGATGGCCCGTTACCCGCTGCCGGGGCGGGAGAGCGCGATCGGTTGACCGCCGCTACGTCGCCTTCAGCGGCTTCCGGCCGTGGGCCACCCGCAGGCGATTCGCCGACTGCCACAGCCGCGGGTCACTTTGCAGGAACTCGACGACGTTGGCGGTCGTGACGCCCAGCGCCGCGGCCGCCGTGCTGACTTGCGCCCCCACGGCGTCGAGCAGGTCGAGCAGCACCCCGGCCGCGGGCCAGAACGGCACGCTCTTGACGGCCGCGTCGAGCCGGCCACCGACGATCACGCCCGCGAGGTCCGGGTGCGTCGCGACATCGGCGGGGTCGATGGGGTCACGCCAGTCGAGGAACAGCGCACGCCGCAGTCGCTTCAACGCCTTGGCCTTGTTGGCGTGCTGCGACCGGCTCTCCTCGGCGATCACGAGTAATCCCGTCGGCGGGTGCCGCAGGCGCACGGCGGAACTGGTCTTGTTGCGCTTCTGGCCGCCGGGGCCGCTGGCGCGATAGGTATCGACTTCGCACTGGGCGAGCAGTTGCGGCTCAGTGAGATGGGACCACGTTTGGCGCGACAGCCGGGGAGTCACGGCTAGTTCGCGGCCAACGCCACGACCTGTTGCCCCACCGCGGGGTAGTCGTCGAAGGCTCCCTCGTCGGCGGTGATGATCTCGACGCCGTGCGGGGTGAGGGCCAGCGTGTGCTCGACGTGGACGCTCGGCAAGCCGTCTTTCGTGACGACCGTCCAGTGGTCGCCGAGAGCCTTCACGTCGGCCTTGCCCATGTTCACCATCGGCTCGACGGCCAACACCAGGCCCGGTTCGAGGCGGAAGTCGTGCTTGCGGGTGTCGCGATCGACGAAGTTGGGGACCTGCGGGTTCTCGTGCATGTTGCGGCCGATGCCGTGGCCGACGTACGCCTCAACCATACGGAAGCCAGCCGTCTCGACGTGCTTCTGCATCCGCGACGCGACCTCGCTCCACCACTTGCGGCGTGGGATCTCGTCGATGGCGATTTGCAGCGCCTCGCCGGCGACGCGGACCAGCCGCGCCCACTCGGGGCGGATCGTGCCGATGGGGATCGGGATCGCGCGGTCGGCGCACCAGCCGTTGAGCCGGCAGGCGGTGTCCACCTTGAGCAAGTCGCCGTCGCGCAGCACGCGGTTCTTCGGGATGCCGTGGACGACTTCCTCGTTGACGCTCAGGCAGGTGACCGCGGGGAAGGGCACCTTGCCGGGGTAGCCCTTGAACAGCGGCGTGGCGTTGTGGGCGGCGTAAAAGCGCTCGACCGCCTGGTCGATCTCGATCGTCTTGACGCCCGGCTTGGCGAGGTCGCGGCAGATTTGCAAGGCGCGGGCGACGAGCTTCCCCGACTCGCGCATCAGCACGAGTTC
>JANXTD010000758.1 GCA_025352585.1 Fimbriiglobus sp. | reverse complement strand
ATCGGCTTCGCCGAGTGGATCGTGGACGACCCCGCCCGCCGCAAGAAGGGGCTGGAGCAGGCCAAGCGCGACTTCGACTTCGTGCAGCGCATCGGCGGGCAGCGCATCGCCGCGCCGCCGGTCGGGGCGACGGGCGGCAAGCCGTCGGAGCCGGCCATCGACCTGCTCGCCGCGGCCGACCGCTACCGCGAGTTGTGGGACCTCGGCCGCACGATGGGAATTACGCCGATCGTCGAAGTCTGGGGCTTCTCGCGCACGCTCAAGCGCCTTGGCGAGACGCTGCTAGTCGCGGCGGAGTCGGGCGTCAGCGGCGCGGCGGTCCTGCCCGACATCTACCACCTGTACAAGGGCGGCAGCGATTTCGCCGGCCTGGCGTTACTGGCCCCCGCCGCGATCGGCATCTTCCACGTCAACGACTACCCCACGATCGAGCGTGGCAAGATCGGCGACGCCGACCGCGTCTACCCCGGCGACGGCGTCGCCCCGCTGGTGGCGATCCTGAAAAGCCTGCGCGCGATCGGCTACGCCGGCTACCTGTCCGTGGAGCTGTTCAACCGCGGCTACTGGAAGCTCGACCCGCACGCAGTGGCGAAGACGGCCCGCGAAAAGTTGCAGGCGGTGATCGGGAAGATTTAGGCGAGCCGGAAGCGTTAGCGCCCGGAGTGACCCTGGCACAACACAGCGGCGTCATGGGCCGCGAAAGACAACACGCCGACGAAAAACTGCTACGCCCCCCGGTGTCCGCTGCAGCGCTTGGTTTGACGTACCCTTGCGACGGTCAGTGGCCCCCATCAAGCCCCCACCCTCAAGCCGAGCCCGACGCACCTATCGCAGGAAACATCTCCGCCAACAGGTGCAGGTAGACCGACCGATCCGTCAGCTCCATGTTGCCCACTAAGTCTTTGCCCCCCAAGAACAGGGGCACCTTATACCCGACACACCGCTCGCCGTCGCCGGGCGACGGCCCCGACTCGACCCACTCCCGGTACTGGTTCATGTTCAGCAGGTCGTCCATCTGCTCGACGGCCACAACGTTGTGAAAGTCGTGGAAGTTCGACCCCGTCGTAAACGAGGACGGCTCGGCCAAGTCGAAGCAGGTGACCGTGGCCGAGCCGCCCCCGTCTAACTCGCTCGTGTCAGTGGCAAACAGCCGCCCCATCCAGTCGGCCGCGAAAACGGCGCACCTCCCGGCGGCGACCGGGAATACCGCGGCGACTAGCCCGGTCATGTCCGCGGCCTCGGACTGCGCCAGGAGCGTGTAGGTACCGTCGTTGTAGACGCCCCGACGCAGGCCGAGGACGCCACCGACTCCGGGCGGGTCGTTGAGTGCAGGCGGATCACCCGCGAAGGGCTTGCTCAGTCGGTAGGCTGACAGGAACCTGGAGTACTCCATAGCGAGCCTGATTCCCCTCTGCTGGCCGAACGTCTAAGCTCAGCAGCCGGGGCTGCCGAGCGACGATGAACCCCAGAAAACCGACATGCGGCCCCAACCGTCCGCCGCATCGCATGGTTCGGCGTGCCTTGCTCACCCCTCACTCAGTGGCAGGTTGATGGCCTTAACCTGCAAGCCGGGGTAACGGCCATCGCCTGTCGCCTGTCGCCGGCGGGGCGGACGGTGATCGCCACGGGGGAACGGCCTTCCTGTGCGTCTCGCTCGCCAAAACCTCACTTCTGCAGCGCCAGCCACGTCGCCAGGACGTTGCCGACCTCGGCGCACTGCGTCGGCGAAATCTTGTCCGGCGTGTCGCTGAGCTTGTGCCAGTGCTCGTAGTCGAAGTCGATCACGTCGATGGCCGGGATGCCGGCCTCGTTGAGCGCCAGGTGGTCGTCGGAGACCATGACCGCGCGGGCGAAGCCCTGTTCGAGCTTGAACGACTTCGCCTTCTGTTTCTCCGCCAACTCCCAGACTTGCCGCACGAGGGCCGGGGCGAACTGCCACGAGTAGCCCTCGACGCCGAGTCGCGCGTTCTCCGCGCAGCAGAGGTCGAGCAGGATCGCGGCGGTGTACTTGTACGTCAACTTCGCCTTGGGCTTGGCGTATCGCTCCGCG
>JANXTD010000702.1 GCA_025352585.1 Fimbriiglobus sp. | reverse complement strand
AGCGTCGTGTAGCGCGGCTCGAAGTAGTCGCCGAAGTAGTAGCTGCTGTAGCCGCGGCGGACGAACAGCGCGCCGACCATGCACTGGTGCGACACCGCGTACGTCGGCGTGTAGACGAACAGCGGGCGGTTGATGACCACCGGCGAGAAGTAGACCGGGGCGAACAAAACGCCGCGGCGCTCCAGCGGGTAGTCCCAGTAGCCGTCGATGAAGAGGCAGCCGCCGGGGGTGTAGCGGAAGTGGGCCGGCACCCAGACCCAGTCGGGGCGGTAGCCGACCCAGTAGCCGGGCCGCCAGACGTAGTGGCCGCGCCACACCCACGACCCCGGCACGTAGAAGCTCGTCACGTCCGGTTGAGGCACGCTGGGGGCGTACTCCAGCGGCCGGGGCGGCGGCGGCAGGTATTCGAGTTCCTGCGGCACCTGCTGTTGCTGGAACTGGGCCGGCGCGACCTCTTGCCAGAAGCCGTGCGTCCACTGCCGGCCGCCCTGGACCTCGCGCCAGCTCCCCGGCAGCCAGACGCGCCCCGGCGGCGGGACGCGCCAGAAGCCGCTGATCCAGATGAAGTCGCGCTTCTCCTCGTCGAAGTGCCAGTAGCCCGAGATCCACTGGACGTTGTCGCCCTGCGGCTTCTCGTCCGGCGGCAACTCCTCGATGGGGTTCGGCGGGATCTGGCCGATGACCGGGCCGGCCGTCGGCGTCTCGGCCGTCGCGGCGAAGGCCTCGTGGACCGGCCCGCGGGCCAGCACCTCGACGCCGTCCGGCCCGGCGGCCGGCTGCTGGGCCGACACCGGGGCGGGGATCAGGGGCACCGCCGCGGCGACGCCGCCGAGGAGGCCGAAGAGCGCGAGTCGCGCGAATCTGGGCATGGGGGTTAGACCTCAAGAGGGGCGACCGCGGAGAGGCCGCGGTACGACCGTCAACGCCGGGGCGGGGCGAACTTGCGCAGTTCCCCCGGACGGACTCAAGTCGCCGCACGTCCGGTGCCGGGTTCTAACCGGCCCGGCCAATTCTGACAACCGCTAGCAAGCCCTACCAGCGGTACTCCAGCCCGAATTGCACGCCCTGTGCCCACAGGTACGACTCGCGGAACGTCGGCAGCGGCCGGTTGCCGCTCGACGGCGTCTGCGGGAAGTTCGGCACGACGCTCAGATCGACCGTGCGGTCGATCTGGTCGCCCGGCCGCAAGACGCCCGACCAGGCCAAGAAGTTGTAGCCGACCGACGCCTTGAGGCGGTCGGTGAGCCGCAGGCCGACGTTGAAGGTCGCCTCGGGGGCGACGCTGAAGCGGTCGCGCGAGAAGGTGCCGGAGTTCGTCCCGGCGGCGAGCAAGCCGCTCGTGAAGTTCTCCGGAGCTTGCCCCGGCCGCGTGCGTGTCTGGAAGCCGGCGATCTCGACCTCCTGGCGCGTCACGCCCAGCGCGACCGACAGCCGGGCGTCGAATTCGAGGGTGCCGTAACGCCGGGCGAAGGCGTAGCCGACCTGGCCGCCGTGGAACTGGTTGCGGACGCGGAAAGCGTCCTGCACGACGATCGCAGTGCCGACCGGGTCCGGGGCGTCCGGCCCGGCGGTGACGAACTCCGTGACGGTCAACTCCTCGCGCAAGTTGAGGTGCCGGTAGCCGGCGAAGACTTCGTCCCGCCGTCCGCAGGGGTCGCACGGGTTCCAGACCACGCAGCGGGTGTTCACGTCCGCGCCCCAGAGTCGGCTACTCAGGTGGACCTCGAGCGCCCCGGTCGCCAGCCCAGGGAAGGCCACGAGTTCGGCGAACTCTTGGTTCAGGTTCGGGGCGAAGAACGGCCGGGCGATGGTGGCGAACTGCCCCGAATCGACGCGGAAGTCGCTCGACTTGTCGCCCAGGAAGAAGAAGCCGGCATCGAGGCCGGCCGTGCCCGACTCGCCGAGAAGCGTACCGGCGCGCAGCCGCAGGCCGTTGCGGGCCGTGTCGCCGAAACTTCCAGGCCCGAGCAGGTTTTGCGTGCCCGGCGTGCCGAGGAAGCCGTTGCCGGTACCGGTCGCGGTCGTGGCCAGCACCGGGATGTCGCCGGCCCGCACCCACCACAGCAAAAACTCGGCCTGGACGAAACTCCGCTGCGCCACCGCCGGCCGCCCGACGACGGCGGTGCGCGAGTCTTCGCCGAACAGCCCCGCGCCGAACAGGTCGAGGACTGAGTAGTCGCGCGCCAACGCCAGGTTCGGCGAGCCGACGACGCCCGATTCGCGCGTCACGGCCGGCGGCACGTTGCCGGGCCACGGCTCCAGTTCCGGCGGCGCGACCCGCGGCGGCGGCAGCGCCGGCGGGGGTGGCGGCACCAGCGGCGGAGGGGGTGCCTCGACCACGACCTTGGGCGGCGGCGACACGACGACGCGCGGCGGGGGGAGCGGGGACGGCGGCGGGGTTTGAGGGGCCGACGCCCTCGCCCAAGTCGTCCCGTCGCCCGGCGTCGCCACCCACGGCCCCTCGGCGTGCGACGCCCCGGCGGCCACGAACGTCGCCGCGAGTAGTGCGGCCGTCACTCCCCTCGGCGTCATCGTGTGGACCTTGAGTCGGTGCGGGCGGAATCCCGATTCTCATCGGCATTCCGCCCCAACAACCCACACAGATTCCGGAAGTGTCGCATGGCCGAAGTGTTCCAGCGCTGGCTTCAGTGAGGCCGGGCTTCCGGCCCTGGGCCGGGCTTCTGTAGCTGGCCGCTGGGAGGCCGGTCTTCC
>JANXTD010000687.1 GCA_025352585.1 Fimbriiglobus sp. | reverse complement strand
TCGAACAGCCCGAGGAGCGCATCGACGCCTTGCGCAAGGCCGTCGCGATTGCGCCGGGCTGGATCCCGGCGTCGCGCGAGTTGGCCGAGGCGCTCAACGAGAACGAACAGCGCGACGACGCCCTGGTGGCCTTGCAGCAACTGTTGCCGCACACCGCGACGGAGGCCCACGCGCACTGGCTGCTGGCGGAGCAGTTGTGGCAGGCCGACCGCGGCCGCGAGGCGCTCGACCACGCCAAGCAGGCGGTGCGGCTCGACGCCCACGGCGACCCCCGGCTCGAGAGCGCCTGGCGCGCCGTCGTGATGTGGTCGGACCGGCTCGACGCGCCCAACGAGTCGCTAGAGTTCGCCAAGGAGTTGACGGTGAGTCGCGCCGGCGACCCGCGTGCCTGGCTACGCTACGCCCGCACGATCACGGAGATTTCGCAGGCCAACGAGATCGTCGCGGCGCTCGACAAGGCGATCGCACTCGACCCCAAGAACGTCGAGGCCTACGACCTCAAGGCGGAGCGGTTGGGGATGCTCGGCCGCTTCGACGACGCGCTCGAAGCGGCCCGGCCGATCGCGATGGCCGCCGACGTGCCGCTGGTGTTGCAGGGGCGCGCGGCCTGGGTCGAGGCGCGTCGGGGCAACTACGCTAGCGCCATCCCGCCGATGCAAGCCCTCGTCGCCGTGGACCCCGACTACCTCTGGGGCTGGCAGCAACTCGCCGAGTGGTACAACGACGTCGGCAAGCCCGAGAGTTTTTTGGAAGTGACTTCGGAGTTGATGCGGCTGCGGCCCGACTCGCCACTGCACCTGATGATGCGCGGCGACGCCAAGATTCAGACCGGCGACCGCGAGGGCGGCAAGGCCGACTTGCGCGAGGCGCTGCGCATCCACGCCGGCTACTCGCCCGCGGCGGTCGTCCTGTTCGACACCTGCCTGCAAGACGGCGAGTACCGCGAGGCCCGCACCGCGCTCGCCGTGCTACAAGAGCACCTGAACGGCCCCGAGGTGATCGTCAAGCAGATTCAATACTCGGCGCGGACCAACGACGTGGAGGCGACGACGCGCGGCTTCCGCGAGCTGGCGACGACCCCCGGCGAGGGGCCGCCGGTCTTCCTGCAAATGGCCCTCAACGAGATGAACGGCCTCGACGCCGGCGAGCGAGCGGCGGAGATCCTGCGCGAGGCGTGGGAGGAGGGCGTCGAGTTCAACCCGTGGGCACCCGTGTTCTGGATGGAGACCCCCGACGGCGAGCAGGCCGACGACGAGGTGCGCCTGACGGCGTGCGACGCGCTGATCGCGCATTACCCCCACTTCTTGTCGGGGCACGACCGCCGCGCCGAGATCCTGACGAACCTGGGTCGGCACGACGACGCCCTGGCGGCGTGCCGGCCGGCGTCGTTCGAGCCGCCGTACCCGCTGACGCTGCGCGGCCGGGCCGCCTGGGTCGAGGCGCAGCGCGACAACCGCACGCTCGCCGTCGAGCAGATGGCGGCGATCCTCGCCGAGGACACCGACTACTCGTGGGGCTGGCGGCAACTCACGACGTGGTACGAGGCCTTGGGCCGCGAACGCGACCGGCTCAACGCGGCCGACCAGCTCGTGCGGCTGAACCCCGGCGACGCCTTCGCGCACCTGATCCGCGGCGAGGCCCGCCAGACCCTCGGCGACAACCGCGGGGCCAAGGACGACTACCAACGCGCCTTCGAGTTGGACCCGGCGTTCCAGGCGGCCGGGCTGCAACTGATCACGACGCAACTCGAGACCGACGACCTGAGCGGCGCGGCGAAGACGCTGGCCAAGTTGAAGGAGCACGCCGACGGGCCGTACGTGCGGCTGCGCGTGGTGCAGGTCGCGGCGCGGCAGGGGCACCTCGAAGAGGCGCGTTCGACCTTCCGGGCGATGCTCACCGACTTGACGGTGACGCGCGGGGTGCTGCACGAGTGCGTGGCGAAGTTCCGCGAGGCCGGCTGGGTCGCGGAGGCGGAAGAAGAGTTGACGCGGGCGGCGACCGGCGAGGCGGTGACCCCGCAGGCGGCGGCCGTCTGGGTCGCCACCCTGCTGGTCGAGAACAAGACGGCGCGGGTCGCGGACTTGCTCGCGCCCTTGGCGGAGCGCGACCGCGACGCCGGCCGCGAGGCGGTGCTGGCCTACGCCGCCGGGCTGAGCGACCTCGGCAGTCCGGCCAACGCCGCGGCGACGGTGCAGCGCTTCAGCGAACTGTTGCGGCAGGACGACGAGTCGTGGGCGCGGGCCGGCCGGGTGCTGGTCGAGGCGCGGCAGTTCCCGCTGGCCGTCGCCTGGCTCGCCGACTGGGCGGAGCGGCCCGAGCGCGCGGCCTGGATGATGCGCGTGCTCTTCGACGCCTACCAGCAACTCGGCGACGCGGCCAAGGCCGAGGAGGTCGCGAAGGCGGTGCTGGCGGCCGACGCGGAGTCCGACGACCCCGACGACGAGTCGCTGCCCGACTTCCTCGCCTGGCTCGCGCTGTTCGCCACGCTCCGGGGCGACCGCGACGCGGCCGACGACTACCTCGACCGCGTCGAGCCGGTCGGCCAGCCGGACGGGGTGCGCGTCGTCTTGAAGATGGCCGAGGCGCTGCTGACGGTGCAGCGCGCCGCCGACAAGTCCGCGGCGTTTGCCGAGGCGAAGAAGGACCTGCGCGTCGCCGCCGAGAGTTGTGCCGTCAAGGAGCGCCTGGTGGGCACCGCGGCGGCGTACCGGCGGGTGGCGGCGCGGCTGGCCGTCGAGGTCGGCGGCGTGGCGGCGCGGCTGTGGGCACTCGCCCAGCGCGTGCGGCCGTGGCTCGCCGGCGACGCGGGGACGTAAGTCTGGTCTTGTTAGCCGGACGCGCCAGCGACGGGAGCAAACCCGTGGGGACAACGCCGGTGGGTGGTGACGGCTTTGTCTTCCCCCAACCAACAGTGTCACCACGGGTTTGCTCCCGTCGCTCGCGCGTCCGGCTAACAAGACCGGCACAACGAGAGTCGCCCTCGAAAGGTTCCCATGCGCTGGTCCATCGTCCGGCTGATCGCGTCGAAGGAGTTCCGGGACCTGCTGCGCGACCGCCGCACGGTGCTGATGATCCTCGTGCTGCCGGTCATCCTCTACCCCGTCTTCGGCCTGTCCGGCTACCTGTTCGCCGCAACGCTACTGAGCAAGCCGACGCTGGTCGGAGTCGCCAACTTCGACGCGCTGCCGGCCGACGGGCCGCGGCTCTTCGACGGCGGCCGCTTCGTCGCCGGCCTCGACACCAGCGACGAGGCGGCAGTCGCAAACATCTCGGCCGTGCCGCTGACCGGCGACCCGATGGCGGCGCTCAAGGACCGCAGCGTCGATGTCGTGCTGATCCTGCCGGCCGACTTGCGCGAGCAACTCACCCGCGACGACTCGAAGCCGGTGGTGCGGATCGAGCACCGCGACGGCGACGAGAAGTCGAAGCTCGCGGCCAAGCGGCTCACGGGGATCGTGCGGGCGTGGGAGGGCAAGTTGCGCGAGGGACGCTTCACGCGCAAGGGCCTGCGGCCGGACTTCCACGAGGTGTTCACGCTCGAAGACACGCTCTCGGACAAGCCGCGCGAGAAGAAGGCGGCCGACGAGTTGCGCGACACCTTCTGCAAGGTCTTCCCGTTCCTGCTGATCATGTGGCTCGTCGCCGGGGCGATCCAGCCGGCCGTCGATACGACCGCCGGGGAGAAGGAGCGCGGCACGATGGAAACCCTGCTCATCAGCCCGGCGGAGCGGGGCGAGATCGTCGTCGGCAAGTTCCTCTCGACCACCGCATTCGCGTTCTTGTCGGTGGTCTGGAACGTCGTCTGGATCGCCGCGGGGGCGCTGGGCATGGAAATGCTGCTCGAATTCCCCGTGGTCAACTTCCCCGGCCTGCTCGGCTGCGTGGTACTGGGGCTGCCGCAAGCGATGCTCTTCAGCGCCGTTTGCCTGGCCCTGGGCATCTTCGCCAAGAGCACGAAGGAGGGGCAGTACTACCTCATGCCGCTGGTGCTGTTGACGATGCCGCTGGCGTTCTGGAGCATGTTGCCGGGCGTCGAGTTGACGCCGGGGATGGCCGTCGTGCCGGTGACCGGGCCGATGCTGTTGCAGTCGCGGTTGCTGTCGGTGACGGCCGACCCCGTGGCGTGGTGGTACTACCCGCTGGTGCTGGGCGCGTCGGCAGTCTGGGTCAGCGTCGCCCTGGCGGTGGCGATCCGGCAGTTCCAGCGCGAGAGCGTGCTGTTCCGCGAGACGGGGCCGGCCGGCGGGGGTTCGCTGGCGCGACTGTTCCGGCGGAAGCCGGCGGCGCGTTGATGCTCCACATGACCGAACTCACCGTGCGCGACGCGTCGGCCTCCACGCGGTGGTACGTCGAGACCCTCGGCTTCGTCGTCGAGTTGACCGACGCCGTCAACGGCTTCGTGCTGCTTGAACACCCCGGCGGCGGGCGGCTCGCGCTGAAGGCCGGTCACCCCGTGGCGGCGGGAGTGAAGTTGCACCTCGAAGTCAGCGACCTTGACGGCCAGGTCGCGCGGCTCCATAAGATGAGTGTCGGCCTCGACGGTGTGGCGAAAGTTAGCCCCGAGGGCTACCGCCGTATCAAGTTGAGTGACCCCGACGGCGTGACGGTCGTGATGTTCGAGTGGTGCCGACCGGGTGCGTGAGCCGAAGAGTTGTGGAGATTTGATGAAAGCCCCCGTCGCGGCTTGCCTCGGGGCGATTCGCCCGGAATGGTAAGGGTACACCGCGAGGACTCTTCATGCCGAAGTCGTTCGATCAAGCCGCCGTAGTGCCCGTCCGCGATGGTCTAATCGGCTTGATCACTTCGAGTAACGGCAAGCGCTGGGTCGTGCCGAAGGGGCAGATCGACCCCGGCCACACAGCGCGCGAGGCGGCGAGCATCGAGGCGTGGGAGGAAGCCGGCTGGCTCGGCTTCCTCGAAAGCGAGCCGATCGGCAACTATACCTACCGCAAAGAGGGCCGCGACCGGAACGTGCTGGTGTTCCTGATGACCGTGACCGACGAGAAGGACCAGTGGCCGGAGGCGTCGTACCGCTGCCGCGAGTGGCTGACCCCGGAGGAGGCGGTGCGGCGCGTCGGCGAGCCGGGGCTTCAAGCGCTGATCCGCGGGCTTTCCGCCGTCTCGACGAGTGTGCGGGATTCTGCTTGATTCCGCCGGCGAAATGCGTCCCAATGAGGGAGCCTGCCCTCCCACCCGCCTGGACGCCCACCTGATGCTCCGTGTCGCCCTCGCCTTCGGTTTGGCCCTTCTGTTTGCATTTCCGGCAGTCGCCGACGAGCCGTTCCGCTTCGACGACGGCGACCGCGTGGTGCTGCTCGGCGGCACGCTGATCGAGCGCGAGCAGAAGTACGGCCGCTGGGAAGAAGCCCTCGTCGCTTATAACGCCCCGCGGAACTTCACCGTCCGCAACCTCGGCTGGAGCGGCGACACCGTCTTCGGCGAGTCGCGTGCCAGCTTCGACGCCCCGGCCAAGGGCTACGAGCGGCTCGTCACGCTGACGAAGTCTCTGAACCCGACGGTCATCGTGATTTGCTACGGCGTTAACGAGAGCTTCGACGGCGACGCCGGCCTGGAGCGCTTCCGCAAGGGGCTGGCGAAGTTGCTCGACGACGTGGCCCCGACGAAGGCCCGCGTCGTGCTGCTGTCGCCGCCGCCGTTCGAGCCGACGCCGGGCGCGACGAACGTGGCCGCCCGCAACGCCGACCTGGCGAAGTACACCGCGGTGATGCAAGAGACGGCGACCTCGCGCAAGCTCGGCTTCCGCTCACTCGCCGCCGCGCCGCCGGCGACCGAGAACGGCCTGCACCTCAACGACACCGGCTACCGCGTGCTCGCGCCGCTGCTGTTCTCGACGACCGTCGCCCCGGTGGACGCGCCGGCGTTGCGGGCCAAGATCGTCGAGAAGAACCAGCTCTTCTTCCACCGCTGGCGGCCGCAGAACGAGACGTACCTGTTCGGCTTCCGCAAGCACGAGCAGGGCAAGAACGGCGCGGAGATCCCGCAGTTCGACCCGCTCGTGGTGAAGGCCGAGGCCGAGATCGCGGTCATGGTGAAAGCGTTGCCACAGAAATGACCGGCGACTCTTGTTAGCCTGACGCGCAAGCGAAGGGAGCAAATCTCCGGTGCAACGCCGACAGGGAAACCCAAAACAGCCGTTACCAATGGGCATCGTCGACACGGATTTGCTCCCCTCGCTTGCGCGTCGGGCTAACAAGACCACCTTAAACTCGGACACACCTCATGACCCGTTGGCTGTTGCTGCTCGCCTTGCTCACGACCCCGGCCGTCGCCGTCGCGCAGCGGGACGCGAAGATTCCCGACCCCGACCCGGAGGTCGAGCGCAAGACGTTCATCGTGCCGGAGGGCTTCGAGGTCAACCTGTTCGCCGCCGACCCGATGTTGGCGAAGCCGATCCAGATGAACTTCGACCCGGCCGGGCGGCTCTGGGTCGCGGCGAGTGAAGTTTACCCGCAGATCAAGCCGGGGCAGCCGTCGATCGACCGCGTGCTGGTGCTCGAAGACACCGACGGCGACGGCAAGGCCGACAAGACGACCGTGTTCGCCGACGGCCTGCTGATCCCGACCGGCGTGGTCCCCGGCGACGGCGGCGTCTACGTCGCCGACTCGACCGACCTGGTCCACTTCTCGGACCCCGACCCCGCCACCGGCAAGGCCCGCAAGAAGCGCATCGTGCTGTCGGGGTTCGGCACCGAGGACACGCACCACATCCTGCACACCCTGCGCTGGGGGCCAGAAGGCGCGCTGTACATGAGCCAGTCGATCTACATCCACTCGCACATCGAAACCCCGCACGGCGTCAAGCGGCTCAACGCCGGCGGGGTCTGGCAGTACCGACCGGCGACGCAGCAGCTCGAAGTCTTCGCCAAGGGACTCGTCAACAGTTGGGGCACGGCGTTCGACCAGTACGGCCGCAGCTTCTGGACCGACGGCGCGGGCGGCGACGGCATCAACATTCTGATGCCCGGCGTCTATGCGGCGACGGCGGCCAACGCCCCGCGCATCCTCGGCGGCCTGAACCCTGGCAGCCCCAAGCACTGCGGCTTGACGGTGCTGAGTGGCCGGCACCTGCCCGACGAGTACCAGGGCAACCTCATCACCAACGACTTCCGCGGCCACCGGGTTTGTCGGTTCGTATTGAAGGACGACGGCAGCGGCTACGTCTCGCAGGAGAAGCAGGAGATCATCAAGAGTAACCACCCGGCGTTCCGGCCGATTGACGTGGCGGTCGGGCCGGACGGCGCGATCTACGTCGCCGACTGGTACAACCCCATCATCCAGCACGGCGAGGTCGATTTCCGCGACGAGCGCCGTGACAAGACGCACGGCCGCATCTGGCGCATCACCGCGAAGAACCGCCCGCTCGCCGAGAAGCCGAAGCTCGTGGACGCCCCGGTGGGCGAACTTCTCAATGCGCTGAAGGCCCCGGAGCAGTACACGCGGCAGATGGCCAAGCAGCTTCTTAAGGAGCGTGGCGTCAAAGCGGTGTTGCCGGAGTTGGGGGCGTGGACTGCGGCCCTCTCCGGCCCGACGGCGGACGCATTGCGGCTCGAAGCCCTCTGGGTGTTCCAGTCGCTCGACACCGTCGCGCCTGCGCTGCTCGATCAGGTGCTGACTTCGGCCGACCCGAAGGTCCGCCAGGCCGGCTGCCGGGTCGTCGCGGCGTGGGGCGACAAGCTCGCCAACCCGCTGGCGCTGCTGGCCCCGCGCGTCAACGACGACCACCCGCAGGTGCGGCTCGAAGCGGTGCGGGCGCTGGCGGCCTTCCCGCAAGTGGGTGCCGCGACGCTGGCCGCGCAGGCGCTCGACAAGCCGCTCGATAAGTGGCTCGACTACGCCCTCTTCCTGACGCTGCGGGAACTCGCCCCGGTCTGGCTGCCGCAGGTGCAAGCCGGGGCGTTCGACTTCGGCGGCAACGTCAGCCACCTCGTCTTCGCGTTGCAAGCCAGCGGCTCCGGCGATGTGGTCAAGCCGCTGCTCGCGCTCGCCCGCAACGCCAAGTTGCCGCCGGCCCAGCGGCAGTCGGCGTGGAAGACGGTCGCCAAACTCGGCAACGCGGCGGAACTCGCGGCGGTGTTCAACGAAGGCAACCAGGCCGAGCCGGCCGGTTACTGGCCCGAAGTGATGACGTCGCTCGAAGACTCGTTGCGGACCCGCAAAGTCGGGGCCGTCAACGCCAAGGCGTGGGCGGGGCTGACCGCGGCCGTCGCCGACGCGCGGCCCGCCGTGCGGCAGTCGGCGCTGCGGCTCGCCGGCCTGACGAAGTCCGAGGAGGTCCGCGCCGCACTCGAAACGGCGTCCGTCAGCGTCAACTCGCCGGACGCCGCCGCGGCCGCCGAGGGCTTGGTGTCGATGGGCGGGCCGAAGTCGGTCGCGTTCTTCCGCAAGCTCCTCGCCGACGAGACCCCCGCCGCCGACCGCAAGCTCGCCGTCGTCGCGCTGGCGACCCTCGACACCGCCGCCGCCGCCCCGCTGGCCGCGACCTACCTGGCGACCGCGCCGACCGCGCCGGGACTCGCCGACATCTTCGGTGCATTCCTCAGCCGCAAGTCCGGCGCGGCCGAGTTGACGAAGGCCCTCGCCGGCAAGAAACTCCCGGCGGACACGGCCAAGCTCGGCGTGCAGGCGGCCAAGGCGACGGCCCAGCCCGACGCCAAGCTCATCGACGCGCTGACGCTCGCCGGCAGCCTCGGCGCGGCCAAGTGGGACTTGAAGGGCGACGAGTTGAACAAGTTCCTCGGCGACGTGGCGAAGCTCGGCGACCCGGCCCGCGGCGAGGCGATCTACCGCCGCGACTCGATGAACTGCCTGAAGTGCCACGCCATCGCCGGGGCCGGCGGCCAGGTCGGCCCGGACATGTCGAGCATCGGCGCGAGTGCGCCCGTCGATTACCTGCTCGAATCGATGTTGCTCCCCAACGCGAAGATCAAGGAGGGGTACAACTCGTTCATCGTGACCACCGCCGACGACCGCGTCTTCAACGGCATCAAGGTGCGCGAGACCAAGACCGAACTCGTGCTGCGCGACAACGAGAACCGCGAGACGACGATCGCCGTCGCCGACATCGCGGAGCGCCGCAACGGCCTCTCTCTCATGCCGGCGGGCCTCGTCGATGGCTTGACGCGGCAGGAGTTGCTCGACCTGACGCGCTTCCTGACGGAACTCGGCAAGGGCCAGTACGCCGCGACGCCGGGCAAGGTCGTGCGCGGCTGGCAGGCCCTCACGCCGACGCCGGCGATGTACGAAATCCTGAACCGCCAGCGTCTCGCGGCCGTCGCCACGAGTGAGCCGGGGTTGCTCTGGAATGTCGCGTACAGCCAGGTCAGCGGCGACCTGCCGGCGGGCGGCGTGCCGGAGTTCAACTGGAACCGCGACGCGCCGAAGCTCTCGGTCGTGCGCTTCCCGCTGGAAGTGACCGCCGCCGGGGCCGCGAAACTGACGCTGCCGGAGCACGCCGGGCTGACGGTGTGGCTCGACGGCGTGCCGCTCGAAGCGGCGGAGTCGGTGCCGCTGACGCTGACGGCGGGGCCGCACACGGTGACCGTCGCGGTCGAGTGGGCGAAGCGGTCGAGGCCGCTGCGCGTGGAACTCGACGAGGTTCCCGGCTCGCCGTCACTTGCCCAGCAGCGTTGTCCCCTCGGATCTCCTCCGCCATGACGCCGCACTCGAAGTGGATTCGCCTCTCGTTCGTGTCGAGCGCGGTGCTACTGGTACTGTGCGTCGTCCTCGGCTACTTGCTGTTCCGGCAGCAGGCTGCTGTCGCCGCGGTGCTGCACGAGAACATCGTCAGCGGCCGCGCCGACTCGGACCTCGTCGAGGCGCTCGTCGATTTGAAGGTGCTGCTCGGCGACCGCGCGGAGCGGCTGGGCGGACTGCACGACCGCATCGAATTGCACCTCGAGAGCGTCCTCGACAGCGCCAACGAGGAGGAGGAACTGGTCCTCGCCGAGCGCGTCGTCGTGAGTTACCGCCGGTATTGCGAGCAGCGCAACGCCCTGCCGGCGGCCGGCAGCCCGGAGCGGCCCGCGGCCATCCGGGCGCTCATCGACATCCTCGAGCGCGAGACGACGCCGGCCTGCCAGCAGCTCGTCGATTACAACGCCGGCCGCATCGAGGCGAGTTCGATCGAGCACCAGCAGGTCATCCGCTACCTCGCCCTCGGCATGGCCGGCATCGGCGTGCTGGGCACCGTCGCCGGCACGCTGCTCGGCTACGCCGCGGCGCGGGGGGTGCGCAGTTCGATCCAGCGCCTCCAGGTGCAAGTCCGCGACGCGGCCGGCAAGCTCGGCGGCCCCAGTTCCGAGATCGTCGTCACCCGCGAAGGCGACCTGGGCGAGTTGCACGCGCAGATGGGCCACCTGCTGGGGCAGGTCGAGGGGGTCGTCGAGACGATGCAGCGGCAGGATCGCGACATCCTGCGGGCCGAGCAACTCGCCGCCGTCGGGCAACTCGCCGCCGGGGTCGCCCACGAGATCCGCAACCCGCTCACGGCGATCAAGATGCTCGTGCAGGTCGCCCGCACCGCCGGCGAGCCGTTGCCGCCCGAAGACCTCGCCGTCATCGAGACGGAGGTGCGGCGCATGGAGCGGTCGCTGCAGAGTTTCCTCGACTACGCCCGCCCCGTGAAGCCGTGCCGCCGCGACATCGACCTCGTCGCCGTGATCGACCGCACGCTCGAACTCGTCCGCGGCCGGGCGACGCAGCAAAAGGTGGCGGTGCGCTTCGACCGGCCGGCCGGCCCGACCCCGGCGATCGCCGACGCGGAGCAGTTGAAGCAAGTCTTCGTGAACCTCACGATGAACGCTTTGGACGCGATGCCGACCGGCGGCGAGTTGCGGGTGCGGATGACGGCGCGGCCGGGCGGCCTGTGGCTCTTCGAGGTGACCGACACCGGCCCCGGCGTGGCCCCGCAGGTCGCCGATAAGCTGTTCCAGCCGTTCGCCAGCGGCAAGGAGACCGGCCTGGGGCTGGGCCTGGTGCTGTCGCGCCGCATCGTCGAGGACCACGGCGGCACCCTGACGCTGGCCAACCGGGTGGCCGGCGGCGCGGCGGCGCTGGTCACCCTGCCCGGCCTGCCGCCCACGCCGAAACCCGCGCCGGGGAGTACAACCGACCGCACCTCCCACCGCACGGTGTAACCCATGACGACCATCCTGGTGATCGACGACGAGGCCTCGATCCTGCACGCCTTCCGCCGCGGCTTCGGCCCGCCGAACTACGCCCTCGTCACGGCGTCGAGTTCGGCCGAGGCGGTCGAGACCTTGCGGACCTGCACGCCCGACGTGATCGTACTCGACGTGCACTTGCCCGACGCCGACGGCCTCACCACCTTCCACAAGCTGCGCGCCGCCGACCAGCGCCGGCCGATCGTGCTGATCACCGGCCACGGCACGAGCGACCTCGCGATCGAGGCGATCAAGCACGGGGCGTTCGACTACCTGACGAAGCCGCTCGAACTCGCCGAACTGCGCCAGGTCATCGAGCAGGCGGCCCACGCGGCGCGGCTGATGTCGGTCAAGGCGGTCATGGCCGAGGTCGAGCCGGGCCACGACGAGGCCGACGCGCTGATCGGCCGCTGCCCGGCGATGCAGGGCGTCTACAAGGCCGTCGGCCGCGTCGCCGCCACCGACGCGACCGCCCTGATTTTGGGCGAGAGCGGCACCGGCAAGGAACTCGTGGCGCGGGCCGTCTACCAGCACAGCAAGCGCGCCAACAAGCCGTTCCTGGCGATCAACTGCGCCGCCATCCCCGAGGCACTCCTGGAGAGCGAGCTGTTCGGCCACGAGAAGGGCGCGTTCACCAGTGCCGACCGCAAGCGCATCGGCAAGTTCGAGCAGTGTACGGGTGGAACGATCTTCCTCGACGAAGTCGGCGACATGTCGCCGCTGCTGCAAACCAAAGTGTTGCGGCTCCTCCAAGAGCAAGTCTTCGAGCGCGTCGGCGGCTCCGAGACGGTGCGCACCGACGTGCGGCTGATCGCGGCGACCAACGCCAACCTCGAAGCGCTCGTCGAGCGCGGCCGCTTCCGCACCGACCTGTACTTCCGCCTCAACGTCTTCAGCATCAAGCTCCCGCCGCTGCGCGACCGGCCCGGCGACGTGGAGTTGTTGACGGAGCACTACGTCCGCCGCTTCGGCCGCGAACTCGGCAAGCCGGGGCTGCGGCTCGACGCCGACGTGGTGCCGGTCCTGGAGCGCTACCCGTGGCCCGGCAACGTCCGCGAGTTGCAGTCGGTGCTGAAGCAGGCGATCCTGCACTGCCGCACGTCGGTGCTGACGGCGACCGACCTGCCGGCCGGCGTCGCCCTGCCGCGCGAGGTGGCCGCGGGCGTCGGCGGCCCCGGCGTCGGCGAGCCGCACTTCGGCTGGGAGGAGTTCGTCCGCACGCGCATCGCCTCCGGCACCGACAACCTGTATGCCGAGGGGCTGACCGTCATGGAGCGCGAAGTGCTGATGCGCGTCTTGCAGCACACCGGTGGCAACCAGGTGCAGTCGGCCCGCATCCTGGGCATCACACGGGGCACCTTGCGGAACAAAATCCGCAGCCTGAACATCTCCATCGGCAAGTCGGTCTGGTCGGACGACGAACAGGCTGACTGATTCCTGACCAACCGGTGCCCGGAGTTCGGGCACGGGGGGCGGGCATCTCGCACGCGAACCTTGCAAAATGCGCGGTTTCAGGGCGTTATCGAGGGGATCAGATTACGGTATCCGAATTGCGTAGCCGGGGGGACCGCTCGACTCACCTTCCCCAGGCGCAACCCCTCATGGCAGACCCGACCCCGGCCGCGACTAAAGTCGTGCCGCCGCTCAGTCCCGGCTTCCTGGCGAACGTCAAGTTCGACCTGCTGTCCGGCTTCCTGGTCTTCCTGATCGCCATGCCGCTGTCGCTGGCCATCGCGAAGGCGAGCGGCTACCCGCCGATCTGCGGCATCTGGACGGCGGTCCTCGGCGGGGTCGTCACCTGCTTCCTGAGTAACTCCAGCTTGACGATCAAGGGGCCGGCCGCGGGGCTGATCGTGATCGTCGCCGGGGCCGTGACCGAACTCGGCCGCGAGTTCGTCCCCGCCCTGCCGGCCGACCTGCTGGCCCAACTCACGGCCGACGGCAAGACGGCGGCGCAGATCGCCGACATCCTCGAATTCCGCCAGCTCAACGCCGGGCACGAGTTGGCGATGGGCGTCGGCATTGTCGCCGCGCTGCTGCAGATCGTCTTCGGCGTGGTGAAGGCCGGCAAGCTTGCCGACTTCTTCCCGCTCGCGGCGGTCCACGGGATGTTGGCGGCGATCGGCCTGATCATCATCATCAAGCAGATGTACAGCGTCTTCGGCATCGACCCCGCCAAGGGGGCCGGGCCGATCGACCTCGTGCTGCAATTCCCCGCCAAGTTGCCGCAGTACGACCCGGTCATCGCCGCCATCGGCGTCACGAGCCTGGCGATTCTGTTCGGCTGGGCCTACCTGCCGTGGAAGGCCGCCAAGAAGGTGCCGCCGCAACTGGTGGTGCTGCTGGTCGCCGTGCCGATGGGCCTCGCCTTCGACCTGAGCCACGAGCACGCCTACGTCTTCGGCGACGGGGTGATGACCTCGGTGGACGCCCCGCACGTCGTCGGCCCGAAGTACCTGGTCGCCGTGCCGAACGTCCTCGACAAGCCGGGCGACGCCTTCTTCGTCCCGGACTTCCGCGGCGTGCTCACGCTGACCGGGTTGAAGTTCATCGTCATGTTCTCGCTGATCGCCAGCCTCGAATCGCTGCTGTCGGCCAAGGCGATCGACATGCTCGACCCGTGGAAGCGCAAGACCGACATGAACCGCGACCTCCTCGCCTGCGGGGTCGCCAACACGCTGACCTCGGCCGTCGGCGGGCTGCCGATGATCTCCGAGATCGTCCGCAGTAAGGCGAACATCGACAACGGCGGCCGGACGCGCTACGCCAACCTGTTCCACGCCGTGTTCCTGCTGGGCTTCGTGCTGGCGGTGCCGACGCTGATCGGCCTGATCCCGCTGGCGGCGCTCGGGGCGATGCTGGTGTTCACCGGCACGCGGCTGGCCCACCCGAAGGAGTTCGTCCACACCTTCCAGATCGGCCTCGACCAACTCGCGGTGTTCTGCCTGACGATCTTCGTGACCCTCGCCGAAGACCTACTCTTGGGCATCTTCGCCGGCATCGCGCTGGAGTTGGCCCTGCACATTTTCAACGGCACGCCCTTGCGGAACGTCTTCAGCGCCAACACCGCCGTGCAGGCCGAGAACGACACGACGGTGACGTTGGCCGTGCGCGGGGCGGCGGTGTTCACGAACTGGCTGTCGCTGAAGCCGCGCCTGTTGAAGGCGGCCGCCGGCAAAGACCTGGTGATCGACCTGAGCGACGCCCGCATGGTGGACCACACGGTCATGGAGAAGCTGCACGAGTTGGGCGAGGAGTTCAAGCTGAAGGACCACACGCTGACCGTGACCGGCCTGACCCGACACACGACCTTCTCGCGCCACCCCTACGCCGCCCGCCGCGTGAGCCGCCGGCTGCCGGTCGAGACGCCGGTGGCGTGACGGCTCGCCGTCCGTTGACTTCGCCCGCAGGCTTTTCGCCGCCTGCCGCACGTCATAAGATGTCAAGAAGATTCTCGTCCCGCGTCGGTTCCTGTTTCCGGAGACTTTGAGCGTATGCATTCGATCACCCGGCTCTACGGCCTCGGGCTGACCCCCGGCAAGCTCCGCGGCTTGCAGCGGATCTGCAACCCCAACGGCACCCTGACGATGGTCGCCACCGACCAGAATTCGTCGATGATCTCGATGATGAAGAAGGCGACCGGCACCGAGCCGACCTACAGCGAAATCGCCGACGCCAAGGTGATGCTCAGCCGCGCCCTCGCCCCGCACTGCTCCGGGCTGCTGGTGGACGGCTACTACGGCTACGCCTCCACGGTCGCTGCCTACGCCGTGCCGCCGGGCACGGGCATCCTGATCCGTGTCGAGAAGTCCGGGTCGGGCAAGAACGCCGCCGGGGCACCGTGCGGCGAGAACGAGCCGGGCTGGAGCGTCGCCAAGATCAAGCGCTGCGGCGCGGACGCCGTCAAGTTGCTCGCCCAGTTCGAGCCGACCGAGTTCGACAGCGCCGAGAAGAACTTCGAGTTCACCCGGAGCACCTACGAGCAGTGCATCGAGCACGACATCCTGTTCCTGCTCGAACCGCTGCACTTCGCCTTCAACGGCGACGACGCCAAGTCCGACACGGTGCTCAAGCGCAAGCCGACGACCGTCATCGACAGCGCCAAGATGTTGAGCCGCTACTGCGACATCTACAAGACCGAGTTCCCCGGCACCTACGGCTACGAGACCGACGCGGTGCAGATGGACAACCTCAAGCGGCTCAACGACGCCTGCACGAAGCCGTGGGTGCTGCTGAGCGCCGGCGTGAAGTACGACGAGTACAAGAAGCAAGTCGAGATGGCAATGAAGGCCGGG
>JANXTD010000659.1 GCA_025352585.1 Fimbriiglobus sp. | reverse complement strand
CACCCGCGCGATCTCGGCGGCGCGGGTCCACGGCACCGTCGAGGTCAACGCCTTCGTGCGTGCCAAGGTGGCGCTGCCGGCCTACCGGATCGACGGGGCGCACCCGGACTACGGCGACGCCACGTTCGCCGTCGGCCCCGGCGACATCCTGGCGGTGGCGGACAGCCAGTCCTTCCCGGCCGAGCACCCCATCGACCCGATGCGACTCGTCGGCGCGCTGATCGAGGTCGTGCGGTCGCCGAAGTCCGGGGTCCACGCGATGGAGACTTATACCGACGCCGACAAGATCGGCGTCGTGCTGTGCGGCCAAGACTACGACGCGTACTGCAAGGTGCGCGCGGTCAAGGGGCTGGCCGACCTGCTAACGGCCACGCTCGTGCTGCCGGTGCTGATGCACGCCATCGGACTCCTCGACGACCCGGAGGCCGCGCCCGACACCAAGTGGGCCACCGCGTTGCGCGGGCAACTCGACGCGGCGAAGTTCGGGCCGAACGCCGACACGCTGGCGAAGGCCCAACGCCTCCTCGAACTGCCGATCGCGCGGGCGCTGACGGCGGCCGTGACCTACACCGAACCGCCCGCGACGTAACCCGGAGGCCCGCCCGTGCCGCTCGAACTGTTCCGCAACGCCCACGTCAGCCACTTGAAGGTTCAACTCGGCACCAACCTCGCGCGGTACGCCGAGGCGAGGCCGTGGGCCGACCGCAAGCCGGGCACCGAGCGGATCGTCTTCGACGCCCCCCTCGAACTCGCGGGGCCGCTGACGTTGGAGTCGCCGGTCGGCGAGGACAAGCGGGACTTCGCGAACGCCAAGGTCGTCCACCGCGCCTTCCCGAGCCTGACCCCGTTGCAGGCCCGCGACCCGCGGCTCTGGACGCGGCTCACGCACGTCGAGTGCTGGAAGTACATGGCGCACCGCTTCGAGCCGCGCGTAATCCCACGCGCCGTTTTGGCGCAGGTCGAACGTGACCACGAGTAGCTTCGCCTCGGGGAGGTCGGGTCGTTGCACTGGCGGAGCCAGCGCCTCCTGAAACCGTGGCCACTCCGCCGGCGGGCGGCACGCCAGGGCCGCGCGGGCCGCCGCGACGGGGAGGAGGTCGGCGGCGAACGGCGAGACGTTCGGCCCGGCCACGGCGGCTAGGCACGCCTCGATCAGCGCGGACGGGTCGTCGCCGGCGCGGACGGCCGCCTCGACCTTGTCCGCAAGGATTTGCGACGGAGTCGGCTCCAGAGGGCGTGTGCCCGTGCCGGCGGTCACCTTGGCGACATCGACCCAGCCGGCTTCGAGGCGGGCTTGCACCACACCGGCCGCGCCGAAGCCGTCACGCCAGCGGTGCAGCTTCACTTCGTAGACGCGCGGCTGACGCAGGCGGTCAAGTGGCGTGCCGGCGTGGAGGTCTTCGCGGCCGGCGAGCCGGAAGGTGATGTGCCCGTCGTGGGTGAACGGCGGCGTCGGGAATTCGAGCCGCAGGCGGTCGTCCAGCCCGACGGTGGCGAGGTCGAGCTTGCGGACGGGCAGCGATTGCCAGGCGGTGAGGCCATGCCGCGGCGTGAGCAGGCAACCGCGGGCGACGCCGACCCGGACGCGGAACTCGAACCCGCCAGCGGGGTCGCGGGCACTGACCCCCGGTGCCGACTCCGGAGTGAGCGCGCGGAGGACGACCGACGTGCCCTCGGCCCGCAGTTCCGCGTCCGGCCCCGCCGTCAATGCGGGGAGTGGGGTGACCGGGGTCAGCCGCACCGCCATGACCGCCGTAGGGCGCACGGGGTCGGGGACGTACTCGAAGTGTATGTCGGGGAGTCGCGTGAACTGCAACACCAGCGGCGGGTGGTCGGGGCGGCCCGGCGGCTGCCAGCGCAGCCGGAACCGGCCGTGGCGTTCGCGGAGTTGGGGGCGGCGTTCAGGTCGATGGCCCCCCGCCGCCCGCGGTCCCGAGGGGCAGGGCGAACTCCGCCCCGCCCGCCGTCGCGTCGCCGACGACGACGACCCGCACGGCGGCCTCCCCGAACGCGGCCGGGTCGCTGATGGCGAGCACCGGCAGTCGTCCGACGTAGACCGGCTCCGCGTGAAGCCACTGGACCCCCCGCGTCGCGCGGTGACTCCGCCTGCCACGCCCTGACCTCGCCTCGGGCGACGGATCCCTGAGTGTTCGGGTTGGCGCGCCCGCCGACGCTCTGGCGCTGGCCGACCAACCCCTGATGCTACTGATCGACGACCGGACCCACGTCCCGCACGCCTTCCTCGGCTTCCTGCTCGGCGTCGACGACAGCACCGTGTGTCGCACCCACCGCCGGATCGAGCCGCTCCTGGCCGGCGTCTTCCGCGTCCCCGAGCGGACGGTCGAGTTGTCCCAGGACGAGTTCCGGGAGCTGTCCTTCGACGCCACCGAGCGGCCGCACTCAAAAATACCTACCCACTATTGCGCTGTGATTCTAATAAATACATATTTGAATCTTAAGTTTTTTTGCGGGGGCTCACTGTTAATGATCCAGATACAAATTAATTTGTACATTTTCGTACCGATGTAGTCTTCGTGCTGTATAATAATGTATTAGGCAGAAACTTTGAACTTGGCGAATTTCCCTTTCGACTGACCGCAAATTGCGCCGTACCTCTTGTTGCTCGCTCAATTCCCCGAGCGACCCCGGCACCGTCCGCCGGCTTCCTACTCCACCTCTGGGATCATGCCATGGCTCGCTCCACGGACCACGGCGCACGAGGAATCCCCTCGCCCGCCAAACCGACTCTCGTTCGCCTCAAGGACCGCACGACGCCGGCGACGTTCGCCACGCCGTACGCCATCCCCGTCACGAGTCTCGCGACCCAGCACGTCGCGGGCACCCTTGTCGATGTCGATGGGCAAAACGGCCCGGACCTCGTCCTCGGCGGGTCGAACGCCTCGACTTCGGGCCTCGTCGAGGTTTACCTGGGCGACGGCAAGGGCGGCTTCGCCTCGACGCCTTCGGCCCGCATCGACCTGAACGCCGGGGTTCTCGGCTCGCTGCTCGGCACGCTGGGGCTGAGCGGCAAACTCGCCTCGGTGGCGGTCGGCGACGTGAGCGGCGACGGCAAGGCCGACATCGTCGTGACCCTCGGCGGCGGGACCGGCCTGCTCGGCGCGCCGCTCGGGTCGAACGTCGTCACCCTGCTCGGCAACGGCACCGGCACCTTCCAGGCCCCGGCCGCCGGCAACCTCTTCAGCCTCGCCGGCCTGCTTTCCGGCACGCCCGCCCAGTCCTTCCTCGGGGACTTGACGGGCACCGGCACGAAGGACCTGCTGATCCAGGACGCGACCGGGGAGCTGACCGGCGTCCTCGGCACCGCCAACGGCGCGGTCGGAACCGTCCTCGGCTTGCTCCCGGCGGGCACGACGGGCCTGGCGGGCGTCGCCCCGGTGCTCGCGAACCTCACCGGGGCCGCCCAGCAACTCCTGACCCTGGGGAGTTCCGGCGGCCTGCCCGGCGTGTCGATCTTGAACGCGCTCGGCAACGGCAAGTTTTCGCTCGGCAGTTTCGTCCCGCTGCCGGCGGGGGCCAGCCCGGTCGGCCTCGCGGCCGTGGACGTCAACGGCGACGGCAAGAGCGACATCGTGGTGGCCGACAGCAAAGGGCTGCTCGACATCGCGTTGGGCGGCACGGGCGGCTTCAGCTTCGGCCCGCCGATCAACCTCACGGGCCTGACCGGCGGCCTGACCGGCCTGCTCTCGGCCAACCTCAGCGTCGGCGGGGTCGTCGATCTGGGCCTGGTTGACGCCAAGAACGGGCTCGTCTACCTGGCCACCGGCACGGGCGACGGCAAGGGCGGGACGGCGGTGTCGGTCGGCTCCCCGGCGATTTTGGGCGGCACGCCCCTCACGGTCAACCTCGGCAACCTGCTGGGCAACGGGCTGCCGGGCCTGGTCGTCCAACTCCTCAACGGGACGGTCCTCGGGGCGCTAAACGCCGGCACCGCGACCGCCACCACCCTCGGCGCGTCCGCCAACCCGGTGACCGTCGGCGCGCCCCTGACGCTCAGCGTCGGCGTCACCGCGATCGACGGCCGGACGCCGAGCGGCAGCGTCACCTTCTACTCGGGTGCGACACTCCTCGGCACGGTCGGCCTCGACTTGACGGGGCGGGCGGCGTACAGCACTTCGACGCTCGCGCCTGGGGCCCAAACCTTGACGGTCCAGTACACCGGTGCTACCGGGTTCAACCCGAGCGTATCGACCGGGGTCGCGGAGCAAGTCAATGCGGCTTCGCCGCCGGTCACGCCCCCGGTCACGCCGCCGGTCACGCCGCCGGTCACGCCCCCGGTCACGCCCCCGGTCACGCCCCCGGTCACGCCCCCGGTGACGCCGCCCGTCACGCCGCCGGTGACCCCGCCCGTCACGCCGCCGGTGACGCCGCCGGTGTCGGGAAGCAATACGCACGTCCCGAACGTCGTGGCAGTGTCCGGGACGGCGGACGGCACGGCCCGGTCGTACCGGTTCAGTTCGACGAACGGGTCGGTCGCGGTCGCCCCGATCGGCGCGGCGTTCACCCCCTTCCCAGGCTTCACGGGAGTCGTCCGCACGGCCGTCGGCGACTTCAACGGCGACGGCGTCTGGGACACCGCTTACGCGGTCGGGCCGGGCGGCGGCTCGCTGGTGCGCGTCATCGACGGCAAGAGCGGGGCCGACCTGCTCACTTCCGGGGCGGCCTCGACTTACGAGGCCGGATTCACCGGGGGGCTGTTCGCGGCGGCGGCCGACTTCAACGGCGACGGCCGCGACGAACTCGTCGTCAGCCCGGACGTGGGGGGCGGCGGCCGCGTCCAGGTCTTCAGCCTGGCGGGCGGCGTCCTGGCCACGCAGGCCAACTTCTTCGGGATTGACGACTCCGGCTTCCGCGGCGGTGCCCGCGTGGCGGTCGGCGACGTGAACGGCGACGGCGCGGCGGACCTCGTCGTCACGGCGGGGTTCGGCGGCGGGCCGCGGGTCGCGATCTTCGACGGCAAGTCCGTCGGGGCGGGCTCCGCGAACCCCTCGCGACTGGTCGGCGACTTCTTCGCCTTCCCCGGCGCGGACGCGATCACCCTCCGCAACGGCGTCTACGTGGCGGTCGGCGACACGAACGGCGACGGCCGGGCCGACCTGGTGTTCGGGGCCGGCCCCGGCGGGGCCCCTCGG